>JACZSB010000001.1 GCA_022574435.1 Fidelibacterota bacterium | reverse complement strand
ACCCCTGGAGATCAGATCATACTGGAAATCGAATTGATCAAAATGCGGATGAACACCTGCCGATTCTCAGGAAAAGCCTTGGTTGATGGTGTGCTGGTAGCTGAAAGTATCTTTTTGATCTCCATAGTAGGGCGCGGAGAATAGTAATTCCCGCCCAAATACACCCTACCGCCATCATAGATCCTCAAGCCGATTTGGGACGGGAGGTGCAGGTTGGCCCCTTCGCCGTGATTGAGGGCGGCACAAAAATCGGCGACCACACCGTAATAATGAGTCATGCCAGTGTACTCTATGGCACTACCGTCGGCTCGCACTGCCGGATATTCCAAGGTGCAGTGGTGGGCGGCATTCCCCAGGACCTGAAATATGATGGCGCTGACACCAGGCTGGTGATTGGCGATAACACCACAATTCGCGAATTTGTGACGGTAGGCCGGGGCACCAAGTCTGGGGAGCCGGGCACCGTCATCGGCTCCCAAACCCTATTGATGGCCTATGTCCATGTGGGGCACGATTCCATTATCGGGGATCATGTGATCGTCGCCAACAGCGTCAATCTGGGCGGCTACGTACATATTCATGACTACGTCTCCATCGGCGCCGGAACCCCGGTGCACCAGTTCTGCCATATTGGGACCCATACCTTTATTGGCGGTGGATACCGGTTGGTCCAGGATGTGCCCCCCTATATTCTGGCCTCAGGCAATCCGCTGCATTATACAGGGATAAATTCAGTGGGACTTCGCCGGCATGGTTTCACGGCCGAAACTAGAAAAACCTTGAAGCAGGTCTATAAATTAATCTACCGGTCGACTTATAATCTGCCACAAGCCGTGGAGATAATCAAAAACGATATGGAGCCTACCCCGGAAGTCAAAACCGTTCTCGCTTTCATTGAGGACAGCACCCGTGGCCTTATTTAAGTCCCTGCCGGCCTGGGCGATCATCCTGGTTGTGGCGCTGGTCAAACCTCTACCCGCTCAGCCACCACAAACCGAGTCTGATTTTCTCGACCTGGCCCGCACAGTCACCGCAGCCAGCATCCCTGCTCCGTTACCATTGACGCAGTTTGGCCCGCTCTCAGCAACCCTGTTCCCGACAGTAATCCGTGCTCAAGGCGAAGAGTATGACCTGGCGATATTGCCTTTCTTGGGGCTCCAGTGGTGGTTGTCTCCCAATCTGGCATTACTGGGCGGCCTGGGGTCTGGTCATTTCCAGCAGCAGTTAGTATTGCTGCGCCGACTCGGGTTACGCTACCTACCTGAAGCGTTGATCATCGGCGCGGCAATCCCCGAGTTTATTCTGGTCCAGGGACGGATAGACGGTTTGGCGGCCTACATCCTTAAATGGAACGAGCTGCAATGGATCTACAATCTGGATATGGGAATCTGGAACATTAGTGGGGGTCTAGCGGTTTTAAGTTATTCTATGTTCCCCAATGCTGATTTTCGAGATGAAATGGTGGGCGGCAAACTAAAAGCAAGCTTGAATACTTTGATCCTGGCGGCAACTTGGAAAATTGTGCCAACTTTCCACCTGGCCGGCCGGGTTATAGTGCATCCCAAATTCATATCGGGAGGGGCTCAATTGAGCCTGGCCATCTGATGCGGGCACTGACAATTTTAGGTTCCACCGGCTCCATAGGCACCCAAACCCTGGAGGTGGTGGAGAATCTTCCCGGAGAATTCCGGGTAGTAGCCCTCACCGCCAACCGTAACATAGAGCTCCTGGCCCACCAGGCCCGGCAGTTCGAGGTAGAGGCGGTGGCCTTGGCAGATCCTACGGGCGCCGATGAGCTGCGCCGTATGTTGGCCGGCTCCGGGATAGCGATACATACCGGTCGATCCGGCCTGCTGGAAATCGCCGGTCGGGACGATATCGACCTGTGCCTCAATGGGTTGGTGGGCGGCGGCGGGATGGCCCCTACCATGGCGGCCCTGGAGGCTGGCGTTGATGTGGCTCTATCCAACAAGGAAAGCCTGGTGATGGCCGGGGCCCTGATAACCGCCCTGCAACAGGAAAAGGGGGCCAGGCTATTACCCATTGACAGCGAGCACTCAGCCATCTGGCAGTGCCTGGCAGGCGAGGACCGGTCCCAAATACGGCGGCTGGTGCTCACCGGTTCCGGTGGGCCGTTTCGTACTTGGCCCCTGGAAGACATGTCCCAGGTTACCCGGGAACAAGCGCTACGCCATCCCAACTGGGATATGGGGCCTAAGGTTACCATCGATTCGGCCACCATGATGAACAAGGGGCTGGAGGTGATCGAAGCCCGCTGGCTATACGATATACCTCCGGAGCGGATCGATATTGTGATTCATCCCCAGTCGATCATTCACAGTATGGTGGAGTTTGTCGACGGTTCCATAAAAGCTCAGCTGGGTGTGCCGGATATGAAAATTCCCATACAGTATGCTTTGGCCTACCCGGACCACCGTCCGGCTGATTGGCCCCGGCTGGATCTGGCTGCCATCGGGGAATTGACCTTTGAGGAGCCTGATCTGGAAAAATTCCCTTGCATCACCCTGGCCTACGATGCCTTGCGGCGGGGTGGCTCGGCGCCGGCGGCCCTTAATCTGGCAAATGATTTGGCGGTGCAAGCCTTCCTTGATGATCAACTGGCATTCGCGTCGATTCCACGAGTGCTCGAACGGGTGTTAAGCGAGCATCCCTTTATCGAGACCCCCACCTTGGCCGACCTGGAGGAACTCGAGGGCTGGACCGAGCGCTACGTGAGCAAGACTTTGAGCTCTGAGGTTATGGCCTAAAGGTGTAATTTCGGCTGTAGAACACTAGGAACAATTCGGTATTAAGCTTACATTTGGCCTCCTGAAAAGGCCCCTGCCCGCCGTACACCAGTAATTAAAGACACATTAATGATAATCACAATTTTAGCCATCCTATTTCTGCTACTAGTATTGGTATTCTTCCACGAACTGGGCCATTATCTGGCCGCCAGATCGGTGGGAGTGCGAGTGGAGCGCTTCTACCTGGGTTTTAACCTATTTGGCTTGGGGATCAAGAAAAAAATCGGGCACACTGAGTACGGCCTGGGACTTTTCCCATTGGGTGGCTACGTGAAAATGGCCGGCATGGTGGATGAAAGTATGGACACGGAAATCACCGGCCAGCCGTGGGAATTTCAGTCCAAGACCAACCTGGAGAAGATCTGGGTGATGTCGGCCGGGGTATTGGGTAATATGATTTTAGCGGTAGTGATCTTTGCCGGGTTGACCTTTAGCAATGGGATTCCTCAGAGTGACCCGGCGGCCGTGGTTGGTTCTCTTGTGCCGGATTTCCCTGCCGAGGAGATCGGTCTGGAAATTGGTGACCGCATCACCGCCATCGATGGGGTTCCGGTGGACACCTGGGCAGGACTGACCGCCCTGATCCACTCCCAGCCAGGTGAGCAAGTAGTGGTGGAAGGTACCCGGGATGGCGAATTATTCAGGCTTGAAATAACTGCCCGTCCCTCGAAAATCTTTGTGGATGACCAGATCAAGACTGTGGGCATGATCGGGATTGGCCCCCTGGTGACCCACCGTCCCGCCGGCGTCGGAGAATCAATAGTCAGTGGCTTCACTCTAAGCTGGCGATGGCTCTCCTTGACCTACCGGTCCCTGGCGATGATCGTCACGGGCAAGGCCAGCTTCAAAGAGATTGGCGGTCCCATCATGATCGCCCAGCTGGCGGGCCAATCGGCCCAGATGGGATTTGCCGCTCTCCTGGGATTGATGGCGATTATCAGTGTCAATTTCGCATTTATCAACATCCTGCCCATCCCGGCCATGGATGGCGGTCAAATCTTGGTGGTGCTGATTGAAGCTGCTCTGCGACGGCCCATTTCCCTCCGAGCCCGTCTGGCCATTCAGCAGGTGGGGATGTTCCTGCTGCTAATGCTGATGGTGGCGGTGATCTTCAACGACATCCAGCGCCTGTTCTAGTAGCCCGCGCCACCGGCGCCGCATTATTCCAAACGGTACTTCGCCAGTTTCAGCACCATGGTGCCGAAGTTGGTCTGTTGCTCTACCCGGGCAGGGATCCGGGCTGCGTCATTTGTGAGCCACAGCCGCAGGAAGCCGCCCACTTTGGTCATGGGCCGGTCGTCCAACGGCGAGGGTACCAGCAGGAGGCATTCCAACTCACCGGCAGGCACTTTAATGGTGGTGATCTCGCTGGCTAGCACCGCGATGTCCCGCAGCCGCTTCCCGTCAAATATGGTGATTTCCACTCGATCGCCGAGCTCCAGGGCCAGTGAGCGGAAATAGTAGATGGCCCCTATGGGGTCCAGCACCGGACCTTCGATATTAATGGTATCCTTGGCGGTGTAGATCAGTCCGCTCCGGATGTCAACCCGGGCGGAGTCGCGCCGGTGATAGCGCCCCTCGTTAATGTTGCGCCGCACCCGCCGCAGCTCCAGCGACCGGTGGTCCAGCCACAGATCCACGCGGTCGTCGATGCGGTACAGCGGGTCAAAAACAGGCAAGGTCCGCACCTGCGAGACTATCATCAGGGTGGTGTCAGGTCCGCTGCTGTCCAGACCGGTAATTTCCAGGGTCATAGTACCTACCGCAAGCAAGCGGAACCCAGCCTGGTATTCTAATTGCTCTCCCACCTTGAAAGGATGGTCCTGAGCCCAAAGTGCGCCGCAGACCAATAGCAAAAATATTTTACGGGGGGTAGTCACTCAACCAAGTTGCGTTGCTGAAATTTACGCCACAGGTTCCGGGGTTTGCGCCTTAGCTTGAGGTGCGCGTCGGTCGCCAGAATATCGGTGACGGCCGCCACCACTCTTTGGGCGGATTTGCCATCGGTGTAAGGATGCAGCCGGCTGAGGTACTGTTGGCGGCGGGCCGCAAATTCGTCCGGTTCCCGGAGAGACTGCTCAATGGCGGCCGGCAAGTCTTCGGCTGCGGTAATATCGATGCCTTTATCCCGCCGCACCGCCGCCCGGAAGGTGATGATGGGCCGATCCAGGAGAAGATATTCGTTAGCTACCGAAGAAGTGTCGGTTATCAGCAGGTCGCTGGCCTGCATGAGCGGCAAAATATCAGGCTGGTCAGATCCCACCACACGGAGACCTAGCTGTGCCTCATACTTCGCCTTTACGGCCGGGTCCATCAAGTCGTGAAATTTGATCAACCATTGATAGCGCTCCTTCAGGCCAACGATGGTCTCCAACAGGTCTGGCGCCGACGTGAAGCGCGGGCTGAAGGTGGGAGCATACAGCACGACCGGCCGGTCAGGCTCCAGCCCCAGTTTAGCCCGGACCGCCTTCCGCTCTATCGGGGCAGCTAACGGGTCCAGCTTGGGCCAGCCGGTCTCCCGCACCAGGAAATGGCCATGTTGCCGGGCCAGCTCCTCAAAACGATCGGTCATGTCCGGCCCCGGTGTACAGTAAAGATCAAAAAAGCCGGTGACCCGGTAATGGCCAGGTTTCTCCTCACCCAGGCCGTGGAAAATCTGCACTTTCAGCCCCCCCCAGCGGTGGGGTACCACATTGCCGGGCACCAGTATTGCGCCGGGGTCGAAGGCCTGGACTTCAGCGCTGCTATGTAGAACTTCTCCCGGAGGCTCGTGATCTTTAGCCGCACCTGCCAAATACCAACGGACCGTCCCACCAACCGTGCGGATGGCTTGCTCAACCGGCTGCAGCACCGCCATAGAATAAGGCTTGGTGACGAATAGGAGGAATCGCAAGGATATTACCGGCGGACTGTCACATTGGCATGCGGCTCGTTGAGATGGTTGCCTTCCAGCAACAGCTGCTCCACAATTTTTTTAAACCTGCCGGAGGCTTTCCCATCCAGTTCATGGAAGAAGTATTGTCGGTACTCTGCTGCCGCCTGCTTCATTTTTTTTGTAGGATGCAAAGCTTGCCGAATAGCTGCTCCGATTTCGTCAGGCGAATTGATGTGCATAAAAGCGTCCCGGAGAAATTCACGATTATCCAACGATAGGATATGCTCACCATCGGAGTGTTTGAGACGGTCATAGTCAAGATTGTAAATAATACCGAATTTCTCCAGGGCCAAAAAATCAAAAACTGTGCTGGAGGCCTCACTGATCAAGGTATCGGCAACCGACATGAGCGGAAGGATATTATAGTCATTGGCCGGTATCAGGACCGCATGATCAAATTTGGGCACGCGTTTTTCGAAAATGCGATGGTGCCTGTGTGAGGCATAGTGTCCCATCCAGCTATAGTGGTGCAGCTTGATGATCAAGTTATATCCGGCCGTTTCAGTAAAGATATGATCTTTCACATATTGAATGCAGGTCGGCTTATAGGTGGGGGCGAACAGCACAGTTTTTAAGTCCGGGTTCAGGCCATACCCGTGTAAAATCTTTTCACGGGAAAAGCTATTGTTGAAATAAGGATCAATTTTAGGCAGCCCTATTTTATAGACCTCGTTATTTCCCAGTGCCCCGGTTTTATGCAGCATGTCAATCCGGTAGTCACCTTCCACGAACAACATGTATTTGGTGGCCCGGTCTGCCTTTAGCCGCCGATAAATTACATTCTTGATTCCTGTTCCGTGGTTAACCAGGCAAAGTAAGGTTCGTCCGTATTTCTCCGCATCCTTGATTGTGTCTCCCACTACGACGACATCGAAATGCTCATACTCGTCCGCCACCCGGATGTCATCCGCATCTAGGATGCGCAGCATTTTGGCTCGTTGTGATACTGTAAACAGGCCTAGAATTTTCCTTGGATCTCGACCTACTTCCAAAGCTACTTCAAATCGCCGGTCATTACGAAATTCCTCCACGAGGGGCTCTATCGCTGCCTTGTGATAAATGAAGTCCAATCTGAAAAGAATCTTGATCACACGTGGGCCACCGTTGCCGTTAATATCAGCTGACGCATTATTATTCCGCTAATTAACCAGATTTTTTTCATCACACTTTCAATGCATTTAGATCAATCTCTTCCCCGATATTTTCAACGTTTCCATCCCATTGGGGACGGGGAGAGATTAGGTACCGAAGGGCCAATAGCGGTAGTATGATGAAGCCGGTAATAATAATAACGTATTGGCCGGCTTGTGTGCCTAACAAGGGCATCCATATTTTATCGGAATATCGGGAATGCTTGCGGAGCCACCGGGCGGAATAAATGAAAGAATCCAATAATACGAATGGATATAGTAGGAAAAATCTAAATGGAAAATGATGTGCCACTACCCAATGATAATATTTCATTTGGCTTTTTAGAAAACTGTTAAAACTAGTGTTCCTTTTATCAAGACCGCCCGGAATATTATAGCGACGTTTGGCTTGAGGCGTTGGGTCGAAGACTAGGTATTCACCAGGCTTCAGGGCCTTGCGGAGTTTGAAGTTGAATGAATGCTCATCGAAGTAGGTCACATGTGGATACCAGCCGCCGATTTCCAGAATATATGAGCGGCGAATGGAAGAATTCATTCCATGGAGCCATTCAACCGGTTTCTTAACCTGATCTATCCCGGTGAAATCACGGCCTCTTTTGTAAAATGAATAGGTCAGGCACCGTTGATAGGCGCGCTTCCTATTGCGGTATTGGTTGGGCTCATCCAGTTTTTTGACTATCCGGCCGGACACTCCAATACATAGCGGATCCACGTAGCAACGGGCGTGGGCCGAGATCCATCCGGTGCCCAATGGCAAGTCATCGTCATCCATAAACAGCACAATGTCGCCTTTGCAATAATGCACTCCCAGGTTTTTCGCCATGGCTGAGCCCAACGGCCTGGCCCGGATTACACGGACCCGGCCGGCGTGCCGGGCAAAGACGGCCTTAGTTTGCTCCCAGTGAGCCTCATCGCTCTGATCCATAACCACGATTTCATAGTGATCATAATCCTGGGCCAGGCAAACGTCGATGATTTCCAGAACAGACGGTAAACGGTTGTATGAACGAATCAGGATCGAAAGAAAAGGGTGGGTCAACGACTGGTTCATGGGCGCATCAAGGCTGTTTGAAGAAACTCTCGCAATAAAATTACACTAAGACGGCTGGAATACAGTTCTGCAATAGATAACCCCCGGCAATTGCCATTGGAGACCGGTGGTACTGACTACTCAGGCACGCATGGCTCAATGGCGTAATGATCACTTAAGGTGCACGGTCGTTATTCTTGCAATCGAAGGCAATGGAAGCGCTATCAGGGGTCCTTCTGCATTCGCCGGTTGGTTCACGGATTCGCATCCTGAGGCGGTCCGGAAAGGTTCTCCGGCCAGCCCGGCGGCCTCAAATGCCAACCTCTTAGCACACTGCAAGTGAGGTGGCGTGCCTGTTACCTCGATGACCACGATCAGAGGCGACTCTGTGCAATCAGGATGCTTCGCCGATAGGCATCATCCCTAGATTCCAACCCGACATCTGCTGGAAATGAGTCATAACACGGTTCCAAGCGTCAAGGCTGATATCCGGCGTCGCGTTAGCTAAAATCCATTCCCGTGGGTTGTAGATCCGGCTGTCCAATGACTCCAAAAATGTGCCGACCTCTTTGACCAAGGATCCGCGGCTTCCATAAATCTTTTCCGGGTCCACAAGATATACGTCGGTCGGTCGATTGCGGTCCTGCATCAGGCCCACTGCCGTGAACATGCAGGGGAGGTTCATCGCCATGGCCTCATTACATACGAGGCTGTTGCCTTCGTAGCGACTCAGGTGAATGAATGCTCGAGCGTGCCGCATACGATCCGGCACCAGATCCGGCTTGCAATCCAGCGCTTCAAACTGCCATTGCGGGAATCCCTTTTTGAGCCGTTCGATTAGGGCTTGGCCCTTATGTTTCGTCCGTGCATCGTGCAGGATGAGCCGCGACCCCTTGCCGTCCAGTTTCGCGTCAAAACGGGCCAGATCAACGGGATAATAGATAACGTGATCAACGCGGTTGCCGTATAGTCGTCCAAAGGCTGTTGCGACCCACTCGGCATTTGCGACCCACAGGGTATTTTGCCTTTTAGCCGCGCGCCGTTGCGCTCGGGCTAGCCGCCGGTGGCCACGTGAACGCGTGACATTGAACTTGACTGCCCCGACCCCATGCTGGAAACCAATTACGGGGTGACCCTTTGGCCAATCGACAACATGTTGATTGTCGCAAATAACCGGTATATTATGCTTCACGATCAGGTCAAAATCACAGTCCTGCGGGGTCGCAAACTGTACCTCTTCAAATAACAGTGTGAGATTCCGGGCGAACGTTTGCACACCGCCGACCGTTGTTCGCGGATCGTGGGCACTATAATGTACAACAGTTAGTGAGATTTTAGCCATAACATTGTGAACTATTCCGTTAGATCAGATCAGCGATAAACTTAACCCCCGCTAAGCCATTGTGATCGGTCTTCATTTTAACTCCGGTCAATTACCTGGGCCACAGGATTGTGTGATAAGGGGCCGGCAGCTTGGACCCGGGAATGATTCATCTGTGATCAAGCCTGGTGAGAAAATCCACCGCCCGGTCGGTGTTGCGGCCATCATTGAAGTAAAAACAGTTCTCCAGCAGGCCTTCATATCTTTCCAGGTTATCGCTTCTGGCCAGGTTATCGGCCACCATTTGAGCGATATCCGTGCCGGGTGAGCCATCATAGAGTTCCGAAACACTGGCCACATTCATTTCCTCGGGCATATTATGGAGATCATCATATGTATGCGTGGTCAGGATGATCGGCTTGCGCGTAACCAGGAATTCGTAAAGGATGGATGAAACATCACTGATCATAATATCGGAACAGGCAAAAATCGTGAAGGTATCCTGGTGCACGAGATCGTTGGGATTGGAATAGTACACGTGTTTGAGGCCCTTGGCCATGGCCCAGCCCCTTACCAGCGGCAGGTATTTCATTTCAAAATGATGGGGCCGGATAATGAGATTATAATGCTTACTTAGTTCCCGGCCGAACCGGAATACAAATCTGAAAAGGTTAACATGGCCGCTTTGCCAGGTCGGGGCGAAGAGAATCGTTGGGCGCGACCGGTCAATCACGCCCAGATGATCCAGGCAGGCTTCCCGATCAATTTCTCCGTTGATATAGGCATCAAAGCGGGGATTCCCGATCCGGATCAGGCGCTCCTCAGGTATACTCAGGCCTGCATCTTTGAGCTTCGCTTCGTGTTTAGGGCCTGAAATGAAATGATAATCGTAGCTCTCCAGCACCTTGGCATTATCACCATATTTACGGTCGCCGGTGCCGTGTCCCATGAAGATAGTGATGCTCTTGGCCCGATCCCGAATAATGCGGGTGGCCGACTGGGAGATGATGATACCGTTAAAGTCCCCCAGACTCTTGATATCCCGGTACAGCAGTTTAGGCGTGTTCAGAAAAGTCTTCACGCCGGGGAAGGCGTTTGTATTACGCAACTTTGTCTTAAAGAGCAGCAGTTTCTTTAGCTTGGGGACGATAAAGATTCCGCCGGTCCGTTCATAGATCGGCTTGGCATACGAAAACTGGTAGACTTGGTTGGCCAGGAAATAGATCGGCAAAGCCGGGGCATTTGGAGGTTGGCGGAGCAGGGGATCAAGCATGGCCCGCTACCAGCCATCCAGGCCGGCTATCGGCCAACCGGCGGCAATGCTCTAAAGACTCGGGAGTGTCAATGTCGATCCAGAACCCTTTGTCGATATCGACTCCGCCCATTTTCTGCTCCGGGATCAGCAGGTTGCAGCTGTCGGACAGCGAGCCCGAGTAGTTTTTTTGAGCTTCATCCAGTACATCAAAGAACTCGTAGCGACACTTGAACACCCCGCAATCGATGGCATCATACCTGGACAGCTTTTTGGACATGCCGGTGATCAGCCGGCGATTGGCGGGATCCACCGATACCTTCATGCCATCGTCCAGATCGAAGATGCCGTCGATATGGAAATCCAGGCCCACATTGGCAACTGTATGTTCGAGGCCACTACTTTGGATTTTTGCCAGTAACGCCGGATCATATAGATGGTCGCTCATGGAGACCAGAAAATCCTCCCCCGGCTCAATCAACGGTTTGGCCGCTAGAACGCTGATGCCGTTAGGCTGTTGCCATTGGGGATTATAGACCGTTTCCAGCTCGAGCTCGATGTCAAGGCCGGCCAGGTACTCTTCGATTGCCTGGCTTTGATAACCGGTTACTACTATGCACCCATGGAGACCGGACAGAATGGCACTGTCCAGGAGGTAATCCAGAATGCGCCGGCCGCCGACCTGCAGCAGGGTCTTATTGACTGCTGAGCTGACCGACCTGATGCGCAAGCCTTCACCAGCGGCTATGATTACCAATTTCAAGAAAATTAGTCCTCGTAGTTATCCAGGCCCAGGTGGGTGATTAGAGTCTCCCCCATCAGATGCCGTAGGGTATTCTTGAGCTTGGCCAGTTTCACGAAAAGGTCGTGCCCGGGGTAATGTTCGGGCGCGCAGTAGATCGCCTCCCTGCCGCCGCCCACTAGGCGTTGGTCGTAGGTCATGCGGGCAGGTCTTCAGTATTGGTATCGATAAACTGCATTTCATGCAGCTTCCGATAGCGCCCTTTAAGCGCAATCAGCTCCTCGTGGGAGCCCGATTCAACCAGCCGGCCATCATCCAGTACGAGGATTTTATCCGCTCTCTGGATGGTAGATAGACGATGAGCGATGACAATTACCGTCCGATCCTGGACCAGGCGGTCAATGGCATCCTGCACCCGTTTTTCCGATTCACTGTCCAGGGCCGAGGTAGCTTCATCGAGGATCAGGATCGGTGGATTCTTCAGCAGGGCCCGGGCGATGGCCAACCGTTGGCGTTGTCCTCCCGATAGTTTCGTGCCCTGCTCCCCAATTACAGTTTCCATACCCTGGGGCAATTGATCGACGAATTCCCAGGCATGGGCCGCTTTTAAGGCCGCCACCACCTGCTCGTCCGAGGCCAGCGGATCACCGTATAGAATGTTATCCTTGACAGTGGTGTCAAACAGCAGGGTCTCTTGGGTGACCACCCCTATCAGTCTACGCAGCGCTTTAATTTTTAGGTCTCGTACGTCGTGGCCGTCCAACGATATGCTGCCGGCCGTGGTGTCATACAGCCGGGGGATCAGGTCCACAAAGGTGGATTTGCCCGAACCACTGGCCCCTACTAGGGCTACTACCTCGCCCCGTTTTATTTCGACGTTGATCTCGTGAACTGCCGGTCTGTCATCGCCGCTGTAGCTGAAAGTGACATTATCGAATCGGATCGAATGGTTAAAACTGGTGATTTCAATGGCATTATTTTTCTCGGGGATACCCGCTGGCACGTCCATCAGGCCGAAAATACGGTCGGTTGAAGCCAGCCCTATTTGTATATCAGCATTTACATTACTCAAACTGCGCAAGGGCTGAACCATGGCAAACATGAATATAATGAAGCTCATGAATTCATCGGGACCGACCCCCCGGCCCAGCAATATCTGTTGCCCGCCGACCCACAATATGGCTATCCCTACCGTGACCCCAATCATTTCGGTTAAAGGGGCATTCAGATTCTTGACGGTGATCCGCCGGAAAACCAGGTGATAATAGCGGTCGTTTTCGTGACTGAAGCGGCCTATCTCGCGTGCCTCGCGCACAAAGGTCTTAACAATCCTGATACTCCGCAGGTTCTCCTGTAAAACGCTCATTACACCGGCAATCTGTTCCGCAGTCCGCCGGGCCCGCTTGCGCAGGCTGCGTCCCAGGCGGGTAGTGGCCAATGCGGCCAGGGGGATCAACGGTATGGCCATCATCGAGAGCTGCCAGCTGATAATAAATAGCATGGTGGTAAATACCAGCAGGTTGGCCGGCTCCACCACCGCCTTTTGAATACCCACTGTGAAGGCCCGGCGTACCTGGGACACATCGTTGAGCACTATGGAGGAGATCACTGCTGTGTTCTGGTTGTCGAAATAGGAAAGAGACAGCGATTGGATATGCTGGAATAGATCGTTTCGCAGGTCCCTGATCAAGCGGTTCTCCATAATGCCGGCCACCATATTTTTCATATATAGAGCGACATTCTTGGTAAGGAACACCGCCAGTAAAATCCAGCATAATTTGGCCAGGGTCTTCAGGGGAGTGCTCTGCTGGATCAGCGTTGCGGTCCAGGAACGAAGCCGCTCGTAGACCGTACCGGCAGTGGAGAGATCCCTGGAGGTAACAGGGATATCCTCCGGGCTGACAAGTATGGTATTGACCAGGGATGATACCATCCAAAGCGAGAGGGCATTCAACGCCACGTATACCATGGAAAGTGCCAAGGTAATCGTGATCAGGGGCCAGTATCTGGTAAGGTAGCCCGATATGCGTCGCAGGTTACTCACTGGTTCCTCTAAACCCGCCCGTCACCTTGCCGGATGATCAGCCACGGGGAGACGGCCGGATCAATGATTGTGCTACCTTTGGAATCAGGTAAACTGCCGCCATCGATCAGCAGGTCTACGGCGTCAGAGAACTGTTCGGCGATTGCTTGTGGGTCTTGGATGGGCGGCTCTCCCGCCCGGTTGGCGCTGGTGGTAACCACCAGGCCGCTCTGATAGCGGTAAACTTCCCGCAGGAAAGGATGGTCCGGGACGCGGAAGCCGATACGCCCGTCAGGGCCGGATAGCCTCGGGGGGAGAGTGCCCTGCTCCCGCACAGGCAGTATAAAGGTATAGGGACCGGGTAGCATACGAGACAATTTGTTCGCTAATTGCGGCGGAATCAAAGCATATTCAGTCAGTTGCTCATAGCGGCCCACCATCACGCTGAAGGGTCCTGGCCGGCCTTTTAGGAGGGCCAACCGTTCCAGGGCAACGCCATTGCCGGCGTCAACGCCTAAGCCGTACAGCGTATCGGTGGGGTAGGCCACCAAACCCCCCGCCGCTATAGTTTGCCAGAATCGACGGCCGGCGTCCGGGTGAGCCTGAGGTAGACTTTCCATCACGCCGGTGGTTTGGTCTTCCACATGCGGTGGAACCAGAAGTATTGCTCCGGGTAACGACGGATCATCTTTTCCAGCTCGGTGGTGTAGCGTTGGGTCAGCTCCTGCACCGCAGCGGCCTTATCCGCCGGCAGGTTGCTGCTGTCAATGGCCTTGAATTCGACGTGATAATGCCGGTCGGCGTCCATTATGCAGGTCGCAAAATAGATCGGTACCTCCATCTGGATGCTGAATACGGCCCCGCCCCGCGGCCGGGAGGAGAGCTGCCCGAAAAAATCGACCCACACCCCACGTTGGCGGGCATCCTGATCAGCCACCAGCCCCAGGAAACGCCCCGCCTTGAGCAGCCGCAGCATGGTCCGAGTCGATGTTTTGCGGGTGATAAATTCGGCGCCGGTATCATGGCGAACCTCATCGATAAAGCGTCCTCCGGAGCCGCGCTGGGCAACCACCACACCCGATAGCGGGTATCCCAATCGTCCCAAAATAAGGTTGGCGACCTCCCAGTTGCCCAGATGCCCCGTGACCAGCACCAGCCCTTGGCCGGACTCCCGCACTGCCCCAATGCGGTCCTCATCAAGATGCACTAATTGGGGCAGCCGTTCAACGGAATACCCCGGCATCCGGATAAAATCGATGAGCGCCTGGCAGAAATGCCGGTATGTGCCGCGCAGGATGGCTCGCCGCCGGCTGGTGGACAATTCCGGGAAAGCCCGGGCTATGTTTCTTCTAGCCTCGGCTTGCCTGAGGGGAAAAACCAAATACAAAGTCATTGCCAGCGCCCTGCCAAAAGCCAGGGCCCAGGAACGGGGCAGCAGCCGTAATACTCCGGCCAGACCACGAATGAACCAATAGATCATTTTAAACCAGTAGCACCGATAAAATCCAGGTAGCGAATTTACCGTTTCCAGTCGAAAACGGGATAACTTTTTACGACGGAAACCAATTGACTTCGGCCCTATGAAATTCTAATATTTTACCATGCGCAAAGCCATCTGCCTGCTGGCACTCTCATTGTTTGCTGCCACTACCTCGGGGCAAGTGGTTTATCATATACCTATCGAGGGCACTATCGATTTGGGCCTGCCGCCGTTCATTGAGCGGGTGGTGGAGCTGGCCGCTACGGAGCAACCCGCTGTTATCATTCTGGATATTGACACCTTTGGGGGCCGGATCGACGGGGCCACTCGAATCAAGGACGCCATCATGTCCGCCACGGTCCCCACTGTGGCCTTCATCAACCGCCGGGCCATTTCGGCCGGAGCCTTGATCGCCCTCTCCTGTGAGCAGATCTACATGACTAAAGGCGCCACTATCGGGGCCGCCACCGCTGTCGACTTGGAGGGCAAGAAAGCCAGTGAAAAAGTGATCTCCTACATGCGGGAGGAGATGTCCGCCACCGCCGAGGCCCGCAACCGGCCCCGGGAAATTGCCGAGGCTATGGTCGATGAGGAGCTGCAGGTGCCCTTTATCATCACCAAGGGCGATACCCTTTTCCTGGACGATGTGGAAGGCAGCCGGGAAGGCAAGCTGATCACGCTCACCACCGAGAAGGCGGTGCGTCTGGGGATCGCTGACAGCAGCTACGATTCCCTGGCCGAACTGCTGGTGGGGCTGGGGCTGGCGGACGCGGAGGTAATCACCTTCACGCCCAACTGGTCCGAGCGGCTGGTGCGCTTCCTTACCGATCCCATCGTGAGCAGCCTGCTGATGACCATCGGGTTCCTGGGGCTGATCTTCGAGGTCAAGTCGCCCGGTTTCGGGGTCGGCGGCATCATTGGCACAGTGGCCCTGGCCCTCTTTTTCGGTACCAGTTTTATCGCCCAGTTGGCCACCTTCACCGAAGTGCTCATTTTCGTGGGAGGCCTGACCCTGTTGATCGTGGAGGTAGTGGCCATTCCCGGCTTCGGTCTGGCGGGGATCGGGGGGATCGGCCTCATGCTGTGGGGCATGTACAAGATGTTGTTGGGCGAATATCCCACCCCCGACCAGGTGGAACGGGCCTTCGTGGGGCTGAATATCGGCATCCTGGGCGCCATAATCGGCGGGATCCTCCTGCTAAGGGCCCTTGTGACCAGCAAGTTTTTCCGTAAGCACGTACCGATGACCTCCGAAGATTATAGTATAGCCGTCGGCCTGGATTCCCTGGTGGGCCAGATAGGCGTAACGTTGACGGCCTGCATGCCCAGCGGGAAAGCCGAAGTGGGCGGCCGCCAGGTGAACATCACCACCCAGGGCGAATACCTTAATAAAGGCGCCTCGGTAGAAATCATTTCGGTTGCGGGGAATACCGCCTTGGTGCGTCCCGCTCCACCAGCAAAAAAGGAGTAGCTGTTCCATGGAAAGTCTCGTATTTATTCTCCCCATCGTCCTGATCGTATTTTTCCTGTTTTTTTACCTGGTGCCGGTAGGGCTGTGGATACAGGCCTTGGTCTCCATCGGCTGGGGGCAGATCCCCATCTTGAAGTTGATCATTATGCGCATCCGGAAAATCCCCCCCCGGCAGGTGGTGGACGGCTTGATCAACCTGCACCGGGCGGGGCTCAAGGAAATCAAGACGGAGGACCTGGAGACCCACTATCTGGCCGGCGGGTCCCTGTCTAAAATAATCTACGCCCTGATAGCCGCCGACAAGGCCAACATCCCCCTGGACTACGCCACCGCCACCGCCATCGACCTGGCCGGCCGGGACGTGCAGGAGGCGGTGCAGACCAGCGTCTATCCCAAGGTGATCGATTGTCCTGCCAAGGGCACCATCAGCGCGGTGGCCAAGGACGGTATCCAGCTGTTGTCCCGGGCCCGGGTCACGGTACGCACCAACATCGAGCAGCTGGTGGGTGGCGCCACCGAGGATACCATCATCGCCCGGGTGGGTGAAGGGATCGTCAGCGCCATCGGCTCAGCCAAGGACTACAAGGCGGTACTGGAGAATCCCGATACCATCTCAAAAGCGGTGCTGAACCGGGGCCTCGATTCCGGGACGGCCTTTTCGATCCTCTCCATCGATATTGCCGATGTGGACGTGGGCAAGAACATCGGGGCCGACCTGCAGACCGAGCAGGCCGAGGCCGACCTCAAGGTGGCCCAGGCCCGGGCCGAAACCCGCCGGGCCATGGCCGTGGCCACCGAACAGGAATTCATGGCCACGGTCCAGGAAATGCGCGCGAAGGTGATTGAGGCCGAGGCGCAAGTACCCAAGGCCATGGCTCAGGCCTTCCGGGAAGGCAACCTGGGCATCATGGATTACTATCGCATGAAGAATATTCAGGCCGACACCGGCATGCGGGACTCCATCGCCGGTCCCGGAAAAGGCGAAGAAGATGCCGGTGGCGCCGGACCAGAGCCGCCCAAAGAGGGCTAACAGGTTTGTTTGACAAACCCCTCTTCTGGATAATTCTCGTCTGGTGGCTGGTGTCCACCTTCCTGGGGGCCAAGGCTCGCAAGCGCCGGCGGGCGGCCATGGAAATGGCAGCCCAGGAGCCGGAGGAAACAGCCCCACTGGAACCTAGTGAAATGGTCGAGAGCGAACCGGCCGGCATCCCGCGCTATGCGCCGGAAGTGATCCCAGCCACACCGGTTGCGCCACCCCAGCCGATCCCAGCCACACCTGTTGCGCCGCCCCAGCCAATCCCCCCACCCCGGTTGCGCCGCCCCAGCCAATCCCCGCCCAACCGGTGACTCCCCTCCAGGAGATCTTCCACAAACTGGGGATGGAGGACCGGCCGTCGTTGTTCGGAGCCTTAAGGGCAGCACCCGAGCCGGAAATCACACTGGTGGAGGCCGAAATCCCACTGGTTGCGCCTCAGAGGCCACCGCCGCACCGGAAGGCGACGACCATATTACCGCAGCCGAAAGATAAAATCCGGCCGCATTACCCGGCCTTGCCCCTGGCCTCCCTGGAGAGGCTTACGCCCTGGCAGCAGGCGCTGGTGCTAAAGGAGATTCTCGACAGCCCACTGGCTGTACGTTCCAGGACCTGGTAGTTGGCCTACACCGTCTGGGAAAATCTGGACCAGGTGGAGCGCTACGCCCGCCGGCGGTACCGCCATTGGGATCAGCGGCAACTCAATCAGCGGGAACAGCGGCTGGTTAGGAAGCTGTTTAAAAGGCATGGATTGGGCGGACAAATCCTGGATGCGCCGGTGGGCTACGGCCGCTTTCAACAGCTACTAAATGAATTTGGAACGGTTAAGGCGCTGGACTTCAACTACTATGCCGCCCTGTACCAGCTCCAGCGGATCGCTTTGGCCTCGGATGCAGTCACCGGCCTGGCTGAAGCACTACCGTTTCAGGACCGCAGCTTTGACGTCATTTTTTCCTTCCGGCTGATGCAGCATATGCACCATTCTTCTGAGCGCAGGGCCATCTACCGGGAATTCAAGCGGGTTAGCCGCCGGTGGGTGGTAATCTCCCACTACCAGAAAACTACCATTCACCGGCTGCACCGGCTGCTGTTCAGGCAACCGTCGCGGATCACCATGCAATCGCGGGCGGAGTTATTGGCCGAGACTTCCCAGGCGGGCCTGTCGCTTATTCAATCGGTGGCCGTCCTGCCTGGTGTGCACGCCCACCACATCAGTTTATTTTCCACCCAGTAATTGCCGCAGCCGCCGCTTGCCGGCCTTGCGATTGAGCAAGCGGCCCCGGGCCTGTCCATAGTCTGAGACCCAATCAGCTGCGGCACTTTCGCCCGAGCTATATTCGCCGAAGAAGGCTGCCACCAATTGTGATTCCAGGTCATCCCCGGTATGAAAATTTAGGCGGGCCAGGTCCTGCAGCCGCCTGTGGCGCGACAACCGGTCCACCTGCCGCCCCCGATTGAGGTCGATGATGTAAACTTCCGCCGTGGCGGTCACCAGTAAGTTGGCGGTGGTGAGATCGCGGTGCAGTATATGTCCGGCGTGCAGTCGAGCGATGCTGCCTGCCAGATCCGTAACCGCGGCCAGCTTCTGCTCCCTGGGCGCATCGGATTGCAGGAAAGCCCTGAGCGTCTGGTGCGGATGGATGGCCCGGCAGACATAAATGTTCTCCTGGATCAGGCCGAAAGAACGCCGGCTGTAGACGAATAACGGCTCAGGTGTCCGGGCTCCCAGGGCGCTGATGGCCCGGGCGATCCGCCAGCTGGTGACCGCGCGACCAGGAAATGTCGGACTGAGCAGGTAGTGGCCCGGGTGGCGCCAGCCGAACCATTTTACCACTGTCGGTCCCCGGTCGGTATCCACCCGGCAAACCAGGTTGGTCCGCTGGTCATAGACCTGGCGAGCCAGCTCGGCCAGCCGCTTTCTATCAAGCAGCTCTTCCAGCCGTAGTGGCTCGGGCAGCTCACCATCTGAGAAGATAGCGCTAGAGAAATTCAGCGATGTCAATCCCAGATGATGTTGCTATAGAGGGCTTCCAGCTCAGCCTGGAGCTGCTCCAAGGTGCCGTTATTGGTGACCACCAGGTCGGCCCGGGCCAGTTTCTCCTTGTCGGGCATCTGCAGCTGGATGCGGCGCAGAATGTCTTCCTCCGTGAGGTTACCGCGCTCCAGGGCCCGCTTGATGCGCACCTGCTGGTCGGCTATTACCACCACGGTCAAGTCCAGGTATTCCTCCAATTTGGCTTCGAACAGCAATGGGGCATCCAGGATAAACATTGCCACGCCGTCCTGTTCAGCCAGGATCATGGCTTTATCGGCGGCCAATATCACTTCCGGGTGCATGATCTCGTTGAGTTGGCGTTGACGATCCGAGTTGGCGAAGGCGTGGCGGGCCAATCGCTGGAAATCGAGCTCGCCGACCTCATTGAGTACCGTCTCACCAAAGGCCGCGATCACCGCCTTTTGCACCCCCTCTAAACGCAGTAGAATCAACTTGGCTTCCACATCGGCATCGAATACGCGGGCGCCCTTCTGCTTGAAGAATGCGGTTACCTCCGATTTACCCGAGCCTAAACCGCCGGTTATGCCAATTCGCAGCATGGTGAATCCGGATTAATCCAACTGGTCCGCCGATGGCAGAGCGGCCAGGATACTTTTATGGACAGCCTCAATGGTATCTTCGCCGGGGATCTCCCTCAATCGGCCGGAGGGCAGGTAATAGGACAGCAGCGGTGCGGTCTGCTTTTCATATACCCGCAGCCGTTCCCGAATAGTCTTGGGTTTATCGTCGTCGCGCTGGATCAGATTGGTTCCGCCGCACTCGTCGCAGATCCCCATCTGGCGCGGTGGTTTACCCACCAGGTTATATACGGCCTGGCAGTCGGCACAGATGCGTCTGGCGCTTAGGCGATTGACCAATAGCTCCGGATCGACGATGAGAGCTACAATCGCATCCAGTACCTGATCGGACTTCTCCAGTAGACTGTCCAAGGCAACCGCCTGGGATACTGTGCGGGGGTATCCGTCCAGTAGAAAGCCCCCGGCGGCGTCCGGTAACCGCAGGCGCACAGCGACCATGTCCAGCATTACCGCATCGGGTACCAGCTTGCCGCGCGACATATAACGGTCAGCCTGCTGGCCCAGTTCTGATTGGGCCTGGATTTCATCCCGGAGCATCTCACCCGTGGATATATGGGTAATCCGGAATTGTTCCCCCAACAGCCGGGCCTGAGTTCCCTTGCCCGCGCCGGGCGGTCCCATCAATATCAGACGCATTTACAGCCGCTTTCCACCAAAACCGGGGGTTGTTTTTGACTGCCCGGGGAGATCCGCATGCCTGCCATGTGGCATTATAAAAGCATCCCGGCTATGGTGGCAGTGAGAAAGGAGGCGATCACTCCGCCGCCCAGAGCCCTCAGGGCAATCCGGCTCAGCTCCCCGCGCCGTTGGGGGATAAATGCCCCGATCCCACCCAGCTGGATACCGATGGACGAGAAGTTGGCGAACCCGCATAAGGCATAAGTGGCGATGATCTGGGCTCGTTCATCCAGGGCTCCCGTTTGGATATAGGTGCCCAGAGTGCCGTAGGCCACGAATTCGTTGAGGGAAATTTTGATCCCCAGCAGATTACCCACTTCATCTGCAAATTCCCAACGGACCCCCATGAGCCAGGCCACTGGCCGCAACAGTGTGCCGAATAGAGTTTTCAGGGAACCAGGGAATATACCGCTGTACTCCTGGCTGATAGGGGAGAGGCCGGAGGATGTGCTGTATTTCAGCAGCTCGCCACCCAGGAGGGCGCCGTCGATCAAGCTGTCCATCCAGTTGAGGATTACGTCTACCACGGCGATGAGGGCGATAAAGCCCACCAGCATGGCCCCCACGTTTACCGCCAGTTTCAGCCCATCGATGATACCGGTGGAGGCGGCGTCAATGACGTTGGCGCTGCCGGCTATAGGTGGCATCTCCATATCACCGGCGGTGGGGGAGTGCTCGGTCTCCGGATAGATCAATTTGCCCACCGCCAGGGCCGCCGGGGCCGACATGACCGAGGCTGCCACCAAATGCCCGGCACTGATGCCCATGGCGATGTAGCCCGCCAGCACCCCCCCGGCAATGGTGGCGAAGCCCCCCACCATGATTGTAGACAGCTCCGACGTGGTCATTTCGGGCAGGAAAGGCTTAATCAGCAGGGGCGCCTCGGTCTGCCCGACGAAAATGTTGGCCGAGACGGCCAGAGTCTCGGCACCGCTGGTACCAATGGTCCAGCGCATGAACCGGCTTAAAGCCAGTATCACCCGCTGCATGATTCCCAGGTGGTAAAGGACCCCCATGAAACCGCCGAAAAAGATTATGGTCGGTAGAATCTTAAAGGCGAATTGGAAGCCGAACCCCGGCCAGCTGCTGCTTCCGGGGAAAAAGTACTGGGGATCCACCAGGTTGCCGAAGAGGAAGGCTGCGCCGAAATATGCCAGGTCTAAGAAAGCAGCGATTTTATCGGAGAAAGAACGAAAAATTATCTTGCCGTACTGTCCGTAGGCTACGGCCGATGCCACCAGGGTTACGACCAAGGCGGAACCCAGGTAACGGCTCAGGGGAGCGAGACGGATCTTCCAGGCATTGATCACGATGACGCCTGCCAACAGGACGAGCAGCCATTTCAGGTTCACCCATTGGCCCAGGAATGCCAACAGAGCCCCGCCGCCGATAGCAGCGGCGACCAACAGCACTGTCAGCAGATTGCCATTGGCGGAAGCCTTTATATCTTGCTGCAGCAGGTAGACTATCAGCAATAGACCCAACAGGGCCATGCCAACGAAACTCCACACGTTCTCCTGGAGAATAATCACGGCAAAAAGGAACTGGAGGGCCAGCCCCCAGACCACGGGGCGCAGGCGTACCTCGCGGCGCTTGGCAGATATGGCCCAAGCCACCAACAGCAGGGTTATCATACCGAGGACACTGATGAATCTCATTTAGCTCCTTTCGCGTTCGGTCTGGACTGGATGATTCAAGGATCAAAGCACTGGCGGCACCGGGCTTCATAGATGTCGGTTTCGCCAATTATTATCTGTTCCTCGTCCTTGGTGAGTCTTTGAGTGAAGGCCGCCGGCTCGCCGCACTGAATGCATATTGCCAACGTCTTGGTGACGTATTCCGCCTCAGCCATCAGTTGTGGCAGGGGACCAAAAGGCAAGCCCCGATAGTCCTTATCCAGGCCGGCGATCACGATGCGCTTGCCGGCATGGGCCAGTTGTTTCACGACGGACACTATATCGTCAGGGAAAAATTGGGCCTCGTCAATGCCGACTACCTGGGCGGTGGCCGCCAGCTTCAGAATCTGTTTGGGAGATTCCACCGGCCGGGAAGGGATGCGCTGCTGGTTATGGCTGACTATGTCGCTGTCACTATACCGGGTATCGACGATCGGCTTGAATATGGCCACCGCTTGCCTGGCAATCTGGGCGCGGCGCAGTCGCCGGATTAATTCCTCCGATTTGCCGCTGAACATGGACCCCGAAATCACCTCGATCCAGCCTGAGTTGCGCGGTGTCAGGGTCATGGCGAGATTTCCGCTCCCTTGACTCTTTGATCGTCCAGAAGAGAAAATATTTTGGTCTTGAGGATATCGATGGCTACCCGGTTATGCCCCCCTTCGGGTATGATCAAGTCTGCGAAGCGCTTTGATGGCTCCACGAACTGGTCGTGCATGGGGCGCACTGTTTTCTGGTATTGATCAACAACCGATTCAAAGCTCCGGCCCCGCTTTTTCACGTCGCGCATCATCCGCCGGATGAAACGTACATCCGCGGCCGTATCCACGTAAATCTTGATATCCATCAGTTCCCGGACGGCCGGATCGGTCAGCACCAGGATCCCTTCCAGAATGATCAAGCGGTAATTGCTCAGGCGCCTGGTGTCTTTCCGGCGAGTGTGAGTACCGTAGTCGTAAATCGGGATCTCCACCGTGCGTCCGTTCAGCATATCCTCCAGGTCTTGCCGCATGCGCTCGAAATCGACCGAGTCAGGATGGTCGAAGTTCATTTTGGCCCGCTCTTTCAGCGGGAGATGGGAAAGATCGTGGTAGTAGGAATCTTGCTCAAGGACCACCACCTCATCACGCCCCACTTCATTTTGCAGAGCCTCGGCAATGGAAGTCTTACCCGAACCGGTCCCCCCGGCCAGTCCGATTAACACTGCGGCCAGATCAGATTTCATCGGGACCAAACGGATGGGGCAATAGTTGGGAAGTGGTGAATTTTACCGGCTGGCCACTATTCTCGCCAACCAGGTATATGGGGATTTCTCCACACTGTTCGTGGATTACCTGCCGGCAGGCGCCACAGGGGGTCCCTCCATTTTTGGTGGCGACAGCCAATGCTGTGAACCCGTCTTCACCGGCGGCGATGGCCCCGAATATAGCCACCCGTTCGGCGCACAGGGTGGTGGAAAAAGCGCTGGATTCCACGTTGCAGCCAGGATATATGCGGCCGGAAGTTCCCAACACGGCGGCGCCCACCGTATAGCCGCTATAGGGCGCCCGGGCATGCTGGCGGGCTTGACGAGCCTGGTTGATCAGTTCAGCGTTCTCGGTCATGTCCGGGCGCTAATTTACGGCTGTACTTATCAATTGCCATGTAGGAAAAGCCGGCGACGAACCCTCCAATATGCTCAAACCAAGCCGTACCGCCGCCGCCGGGACTGCCCAGACTGACAAAACCGCTGAATATTTGGATGACAAACCACCAGCCCAACACCACGAAAGCCGGTAGCCGTACGGTGGTGAAAAAGACAAAAATAAAGATCAGCACATGGACCTTGACCCGCGGGTAGCGCACCATATAGCCGCCCAGCACCCCGGAAATTGCCCCGCTGGCCCCGATCACCGGTAGCAGACTGGTGGACTCCACCGACAACTGCAGCAGGCCTGCCGCCAGGGCCGCGAGCATATAAAAAACTGTGAAGCGCACATGCCCCAAGGCCCCCTCCAGGTTATCTGCGAATACGTACAGGAATAACATATTGCCCAGAAAATGCATCCAGCCGCCATGGAGGAACGGCGCGGTAAAAATGGTAATATAACCCGGCAGCAACCGAGCCTCCAGCAGCCGTTGGACGCTCAAGCCGGAAAATGATTCAGCCAGAAGATCATGGTTATAGCGCAGCACCGCCGCGGCGTCAGCGCCCCAGAAATTGGCCGGGATAAGGCCGAAACGCAGCGAGAACAAGTGGCGAGTCACGTAATCCGTTAACGTGAGTTGATATAGGAAAACTACTAAATTGAGCGCTATGATAGCGTAGGTCACATATGGTATCAACACCCGGGGATTATCGTCGCGATAGGGGAAAAGCATTATTCGATATTAAAAGTTACCCGCACGGTATCGGTGTTGCCCACCTGATCCACGGCGGTGATGACCAGCTCGTGCTCCCCCGGGTCGAACAATACCGGTAGTGTATAATTCACTACCTCCCGGTTTGTATTATACTCGAAAATACGTGGGACGCCGTCGATGGTCAGTGAGATAGCGGTTTCATCCTTCAGGCCGGAGACCTCATCGCGCACATTGAATCGTACCGAGCGCAGGTCACGGCGGGGGTAGGTGCCGCCCGGACCGGGCCGCAGCGGCTGGATCACCGGTGGATCGGTCTCCTTGATCAACGCAAAGATCTCACCGCTGGTGGCCAGGGTGTTATAGGCCCTGGTGCGGATGCGTTCCATCCGCGATACCCCCACCGCCGGGGGCATGAAAATCCACCCCTTCTTACGGTCCAGGTAGTATATCCCGGTTGATGCTGGTAATAATTGATTGGGGGGCACCATCAAACTCAACCCCATGGGCCCCTTGTAGGGCCGGTTCAAGGGGCCGATCTGGACTGGTGGCGTCACAAACTCGGTCCCTGGGGGCGGCTTTACCTTAGATCGCGAGTACCAAACCAGGGTGCTGTCGTAAAATGTGCCGGGCCGGAATTCAACATGCAGATAGCCCTCGGGGTCCTGAAGCTCCCGATGCTCGTTGGGTGGTACCACCACACTGTGTTGCGGCAGCCGCACCTCGTAAACCGGGTCCAGCGGCACCCTGACGATCACCTCCTCCAGGTTTACCAGCTCCGCCGGACGCAGCGGGCGAGTGATGAAATCAACCGGGCTGACCATCGCGGTGCGGTAATGCCGGACCCCGTGGGCGGTGCGCAACAATACCTCGGGGCCGAAGGGCAGGTAGTAGTCGCTGCTCACCTGCAATACCACTCCATTATCCAGCTGCTCCATCTTGAGCGTGAAAGTCCGCTGTTGGGTGATCTCCTCCAGTGGTATCAGGCTCACGTGCACCGGCGCCAACCGGGCTCCCCAGCGGTCGACCCCCACAATCTGCAGCACCCGGTTGCGACCTCTTTGCCTCGGTACCAGAAACCGTTGGCGTTTACCGGCCTCGGGACCTGAGCGGTGGCTGAAGGTCTCCACCTGGCGTCCCCGGATATCGAAGAAGAATACGTCATATTTGCGTAACGGCGTGCTGGAATCCAAAGTAATGATCCATCCCCGTTCTTCGGAGGACCATTCTTGACTGGCCTCCAGGCTGCTGGAGGGCGTATTTGCCAGCACACCCCGCAGAACCGCCACGTTGCCATTCTGGTCCCAGGTTTTGACCGCAAAGCGATGATAGCCGGGGGATAGCTCCAGCGCCCCTAGTGAGCCGGGCTTAATGAAAGAGATGGATTTGCTATCGGGTGAGACGAATAAGCGATGGAAATCATCGCCGTCCCGCCGCCACAAGCCATAGTCTCGCTCCAGCTCCACCAGCGGTCCCTCCTGGAACTTGTAGCGGTCGAACTGCAGACTGTAACGGACACGCCCATCCACCATCAGACTGACGCCATAAACGGTCATATTATAGCGCGTCTCCGGGATGCGGTCATGGGCTTCTAGCGCCAACCCGAACGGTCCGGTTACTGCGATGGTATCCGCTATTCGGTAGCTCCCCGGTCCCGATTGCACGGCCGCCAAAATTGTAGGCAGGCTGCTTCCGTGGGCCACGGTCTCAAGCGAGAGGGGCATCACCGCCAGGGAAGTGATCACTGGTCGCAGGTCATCCTCTACCGTGAATCCGTTCTGCATGGGATTCATCGGTTGGTTGCGCGAGTCGCGGATCTCGAAATGGAGATGGGGCCCCGAAATGCTGCCGGTATCGCCGGTATAGCCCAGTATATCACCTTGACGTACTGGTAAATCGGTGGATTTAAAGCGCAGATCGAGGGTGTAGCGATTTCTACGCTGCTGGGCGGAGTAAACCAATCGTTCCAGGTCCTGGGTAAACCGCTGCAAGTGGGCATATACCACTACCCTGCGGTCCTGTAACCGCAAGTAAATGACTTTCCCGTATCCTTGGGTGGATACCAATAGCCGCTCGATATATCCACCGTCCACCGCATAGATTTCGTATCCTCGTCCACCGTTGGTGGAGATGTCGAAACCGGAGTGGTAGCGCCGGGGGCGCATGTCGCCGAAGGTAGCGGTAATTGTCCGGCCGGCTTCGGTGGGCCAGGTGTAATCCTGGGCATTAAGCGGGACGACGGCCAGCAACAGCCCTAGTGGCAGAAAATAAATATTGCGGTGGGAACTAGTCACTGGGCGGCAATTTAATCCCTCCAGGTGGTCATTTAAAGGGCGTGCAGCCCTACCGGGCCAGGTAATAATTTGTAGGAATGCTGCCTTTACCCTGCCCTTGGCCGATACCCGCGTTTAACTTATGTCTACGAGTCAACCCCTTCCAGCATGAAAACTACTACCTGGCTTTGGTTTTATAAAACCCTTGGACGCCTGTCGGATTTACCGCAGGAAGTGCTGTTTTCAGTCGACATTCCCCAGCCCCGCCAGCTGTTATTCCTCTTCCCGGTGGACCAGCCACGGTTGCTGGAGAGCCTGCCAGTACTCCAAGAACTGGAACGCTATCCCAATGGCGGCGCTTTTAAACTGGCCATTCCAATCATTTTTCAGGAATTAATACCTGCCTCTCGGCACGAGATTTTCTTTTTCCCCCTTATGAAAGCCAAACCACCCAAGGTGGATGTGGCGGTGCTGCGGGCTCGCTATCGGGACGAATCATTCGATGCGGTGGTTAATCTGGACCCGGAGCTATCCCGCCACATGGCCCGGGTAATCCGCACCATTGACGCTCCCAAGCGGATCGGTTTTTCAGGCCCCGGGGCGGATGACATCTACAACATCCAAATTGATCCGGAGGAGCCGGAACTGTTAGCCGGCTCATACGACCAGATACTGGCCCTGTGCGACCTGGGCACCCCTCAGGAAATGGCCGCGGTTGAGGGATAACCTCCACCGCCTCCCAAACCTGTAAATAGCAATTTTAAAACGAAACTTGCATTTCGCTTCCGGCGTTTGTATAGTATGGCGGGACCAAAATTAGGCGCCAAAATCGTTGTAGGAGGTCGCGTTGAGTGAAATGCCGGAATCTTTAATGAAATCGATCTTCAGGGGAGAGATACCGGAACAACTGGTTTTCCCCTACCCCCGGATTGACCCTGATGAGGCTGACATGGTGCGGATCATCCAGGAGAATTTGCTGCGCTGGGGCGCGGAACACCACGATGCGGCTCGGGCCGACGCCGAGGGTAAGTATCCCGATAGCACTTTCGAGGCATTGGCCGAGCTCGGCTTTTTCGGTTGGAATATCCCCGAAGAATACGGCGGCCTGGAACTGAGCATGACCGGCTTTGCCCGGATTTACTCAACCGTGTCCGAACTGGATGGTTCCCTGCCGGTGATTCTGGGGGCTCACGCCTCGATCGGTCTCAAAGGGCTGCTGCTCTACGGCACCCCGGAGCAAAAACGAAAGTATCTGCCGGATCTGGCCAGCGGCAAAACCATCGCCGCCTTCGCCCTCACGGAACCGGGCGCGGGAAGCGACGCCGCCGCCATCCAGACTCGGGCTGAAAAACAGTCCGACGGCACCTGGCTGCTCAATGGACAAAAGATGTGGATCACCAATGGCGGTTATGCCGGGTTTTTCACCGTTTTCGCCAATACCGCGGTGGAAATTAACGGCGAGACCAAGGACAAAATCACCGCCTTCATCATCGAGGCGGACCGGGAGGGATTCTCCCGGGGGCCCGAAGAGCACAAACTGGGAATCAAGGCCTCCAGCACCACGCCGATCTATTTCGACAATGTAGTTCTGCCCGCGGAGAATTTATTGGGCGAAGTGGGTAAAGGTTTCAAGGTGGCCATGCATGTGCTTAACTCGGGCAGGCTGGGGCTGGCGGCCGGGGTAGTGGGAGGCTCCAAGGCCTTACTTAAGGTAGCCATCGAGCACGTAAAACAACGTCGCCAATTCGGCCGGCCAGTGGTGGAATTCGAGCTGATCAAGGAGAAAATCAGCCGGGTGGCCGTGAATACCTACGTGGCTGAGAGTATGGTATATTTAACTACGGCGCTGGTTGACCGCGACGACGTGGATTATTCCCTGGAATCGGCCATCTGCAAGGTGTTTGCCAGCGAAACCGGCTGGCAATCGATCAACGATACCATGCAGATGATGGGCGGCCTGGGCTACATGCAGGAGTATCCGTTCGGACGGATTATGCGCGACGCTCGTATCAATCAGATTTTTGAGGGAACTAATGAGATTTTGAGACTGTATATTGCTTTGGCTGGATTGCAGGAACCGGGTGAATATCTCAAGCAACTGGGTCATGCCCTGCGAGGTCCCATTAAGGGATTCGGCTTTTTGGCCGATTATGCTTTTACCAGGGTTAAGGAAGCGGTAACCAGGCCGCACCTGGCCCGGGCCCACCCGGCCCTGCGCAAGTATACCGCCTACTTGACCCGGTCGGTGGAGAAATTGCACCTGTCGGTGAACTCTGCCATTATGAAATTCGGTCATAGAGTGGTGGATCGGCAATTAATGCTCCAGCGCTACGCCGACTGCGCCATCGATATTTACGGCATGCTGGCAGTGATTTCCCGGGTTACCGGCCGCTTGGAAGAGGTGGGCCCCAAGGAGGCGCAAATTGAGCATGACATGGCCCGGATCTTTTGTGAGGGCGCCTGGAACCGGGTGCGCCGCAACCTGCGGCAGATCAGACGGCACGAGGACCGGCCGGTACGCCGACTGGCGGCTCACGTGGCACAACAGGGATGGTATAACTTCCCACTATAATGAAAGGAAAATAGCTGCTTATGGGGCCAGAAATGGCTTGTTGGTCCCCTAACTGTCAGTTACATTTGGCCGCATTTTGCAGGAGGTAAAATTGAAATTGGAAGGTATTGTGTGCCCGGAATGCAACGAGCCTCTCAAGGAAGAGGAGCTCGCCAAGTCCTTGGTGTGCCCGAAATGCCGAACCAATCTAAAGAATCGCAAGTACCTGGACTTCGTGGAATTTCTCATGACCCAGGGAATCGTGACCGACATGGATTTCTTCGATCAGGCTCTCTACGGCGCGGATGCGGTGTTTGAACAGGATATTGAGGCCCAGGACGAAACCGACCCCAATGAATTTGAACGCATCGAACGGCAGATTCGTAATCTGGATGAAGACATCGAATTGAACGAGGTCACTACCGACGAGGAAGAATTTCGCCAATGGGAAGGGCTGGAGGACGACTGGGAGGAATTCAACCGCCGGCAGGATATGAGGGATTCTGAATAACACCCCTACGGATTTATTAAGGCAAGCAGCTATGACCGAGGAAAAAGGACCTAAAACCAAGCAGATCCAAATTGAACTGGATGAAAAAGTGGGTTCCGGGGAGTATGCCAACCTGGCCATCGTGACCCATTCCGCCGCTGAGTTTGTAATCGATTTTACCCAGGTGATGCCCGGCATGCCCAAGGCCCGGGTGCGCTCCCGGATAATTATGGCTCCTCTGCACGCCAAATCCTTCGCCCGGGCCCTGATGGATAACGTACGGAAATTTGAGGCGCGCTTTGGCGAGATTAAGGTGTCGCAGGAGGAGTGGCTTAAAGAATTCGGTTTTAAGGCGCCTAAGGACCACTTGCCCAACTGAGCGCAGCGACCAGTATTATTGTCCTGAGCCTCGGTCGCACACTCTCTATTTATCTTCCTCTCTCCGGGTCAGCCAACGCCTGAGCGTAAACAGCAAGATGATGATCCCCAGCGCTATGGGGAAGGTAGTGGTTACCAGGTGCTCCGCCACGTAGGAGAATGGGCTGCGCATCAACCGATCCCTTCCGCCACAATTTCAGCGATATCTTTGACCTGGATGCTGTTTTCCCGGTCCCGCACCTTACAGGCGTCGTCGAGCATAATCAGGCAAAAAGAGCAGGCCGTGGCCACCGTACTGGCCTTCGTGGCCGCCAGTTGATCGAAGCGCATTAAATTGATACGCTCCTCAGTGGGCAGCTCATACCACATATTGCCGCCCCCGGCGCCGCAGCAGACCCCTTGCTCGCGACAGGGATCAGCCTCCACCAGATTCGCCTCAGGACCCAACGCCCGGGTGATAACTTCACGCGGGGCATCGTAAATACCGTTATGCCGACCTAAATAGCAGGCATCGTGGTAGGTGACCGTCTCAGTGACATTACCTGAAACTGTGAGTTTGCCCGTTTCCATCAACTGGTTGATGAACTGGCTGTGATGCACTACCTCCCACTCAGCGCCTAACTGGCGGTAGTCGGTGCCCAAGGTATGGAAGCAGTGGGGGCAGGCGGTCACAATCTTGTTAAAGCGGTATTGTCCCATGGTTTTAAGGTTCTGGTGGGCCACAGTTTCGTAGACATACTCATCCCCAAGCCGGCGGGCGGAATCGCCGGTGCAGTTCTCCTCGGGGCCCAGTACGGCAAAATCTACCCCCGCCGCCTGCATGATGGCCACCATGGCCCGGCTGACCTGCTGATTACGCGGATCGTAGGCCCCGGCGCACCCCACCCAATACAGTATGTCGGTTTGGCCCTTATCCGCCATCAGTGGTAACTCCAAGCCGGCGTCCTCAGCCCATTTGAGCCGCTGTTCACGGGGAAATCCCCAGGGGTTGCCCTGCTTGGCGATCTTCTCCAGTACGGGCGCCGCCTCTTCCGGCGGCCGGCCTTCCGACAAAACCAGGTTTCGCCGCAGGTCCACAATAGCCGGGATGTGATCGATGAGCACCGGGCAGACCTCCATGCAGGCCCGGCAGGTAGTGCAAGCCCAAAGCTCCGTCGCAGTAATGACACCATCCACCAGCGGCCGAACATCCCCATCGCCAAGCGTGCGGGCGTACAGATCGTTGCGTATATCCAGGATGATCTTCATGGGCGATAGTGGCGATCCCACCGCATGGGCCGGACAGACTGAGGTGCACCGGGCGCATTCGGTGCAGGCTTGGGCGTCCAGCAGCTGCTTCCAGGTGAAATCTTCTGCCCGGGCTGCGCCGAGGACCAGATCATCGGGGGCCGCATCGGGATCCTCCATTAGCGCTGTGATGTTCATCGGCCGCAACTGGCCTTGCTGGGACCTGTCGGTAAGGGCCACGTTTGCCACGGCGATCAAAGCATGGAACATTTTGGTTTGGGGCAACAGGGCGATGAAGGCCAACGCCAGGAGGGCGTGGCTCCACCACAGCCACGGTTGCCACACAACCCAGGTAGGATAAGAGAATGCTAAGCTGATGGGCCAGGCCACGAAGGAAGCGTTGGCCGTGGCCGGTGCTTCCAGCGCCAATCGGGCGGCTTCGGCCAAAAAGCCGCCGACGGCCAGGAATAGCAATACCAGCAGGATTCCCGTATCCCCCAAGAAGTTGCCCCGGCCGGCAAAGGCATTATGCGGCAGTATTGGCGGGCGCATACCACTATGGCGACGGAATAGAGCCATGAGCACGCCCCCTAGAAGCATTAACCCCCCCACCTCGTTTAAAGCAGCAAACCAAGGGGTGTCCTTTTCGGGCAGTAATGCCACCAACAGATTCCGCTCCACCAGGAAATCGACGGTGGTCGCGAAGAACAGTTCCATGAAGCCCCAGCCCAACAGCAAGTGCATAATGGATGCGTAGCCAAATTGCCGGGAGGATACTTTTTTTTGGGCCAGTCCGTAAACCAGGGCATTACGCAACACTTCAGCCAGACTTAGAGTCCTCGGTTCCGGCTGGCCGATGCGAGCGACGAACGCCCTTCGCAGTTGGTAAACAAATGATAGTAAGGCCGCTGCGGCACACAGGTAGAACAAGCCCGGGATATGCAGCTCCTGGCCGCTCATGGCCCGTTAGCAAAAATTGTATTCAGGGTGGTCAGGTCAGGCACTCCGATGCTCCTTGATGGCGGCGGTCAATCGGGGCACGATTTCGAAGAGGTCGGCTACAATGCCATAGTCGGCGATTTCAAAAATAGGGGCGTTGGCATCCTTATTAATGGCCACGATGCAGCCGCAGTTTTTCATACCCACCTGGTGCTGAATCGCCCCGGAAATCCCCACGGCCAAGTAGAGTTTGGCGGCCACAGTCTGCCCGGATGAGCCCACCTGGCGATCGTGGCTCAACCAGCCGTAATCCACCACCGGACGGGAGGAGCCCAGCTCCGCGCCCAGCGCCTCGGCCAGCTCCCGCACCAGGGCCAGCTTTTCCTCATCACCGATACCGCGCCCCACCGCCACGATCCGCTCCGCACGGCTCAAGTCCACGGCTGCCTTGGTGTCCTGGAATGGTTCCCCAGCCCGCACCTGGACCTCGACCGCCGATAAGTCCACCTCCTGGCTGCGGATCGCCGGTGAGCCGGATTCCAGCCGGTCATGACGGAATGCTCCGGCTTGAAAGGATACTATGGCCAGCCCCTCGCCAGTCGTCACGTCGGCATGCACCTTGCCCTGGAAAACTTGCCGCACCCAGGTGATTTGAGCCCCCTTTTGGAAGCCGATGCAATCGCTGATAAGCGGCCGGCTGATCTGTGCGGCCAGACGGGGCAGCCAGTCCCGAGCCTGATAGGTGTGCCCCGCTATTAGCAGATCCGGTTGTTCAGCGGCAATGATCTGCGCCATGGCCGCCACATAGGTATCGGCGGAATAATGCTCCAGTTCCGGCGCCGCCACGGTGATGATCTCATCCATTTTGAACTGGAGCTGCTGCGGTGAACTGGCGCTGAATACCACCCCAATCAGCTGGTGGCCCATATCTGCGGCCAGTTGCTGGCCCCCCTGGAGGGCTTCCAATGCGTTGCGGTTGGGTTGGCCGTCGTCCAGCTGGATGAATGCCAGTATCTTGCCCATCGTTACAGCACCTTCGCTTCGTTGGCCAATTTATCCACCAGCTGTGCCACCACCTCTTCCGGTGCGCCTTCCAGGTAAACGGTTTCCTTCGTCTTGACCGGCACGTATATTCGTTGGAGGGTCTGCATGGGGGCCAACTCCGTTGCCGGTACGCCCAGGTCGGTGGCGCTGAGTTCCCGTAGCTCTTTTTTCTTCATGGCCATTATGCCCCTCAGGGAAGCATAGCGCGGTTTGTTGATTCCCGATTGGATAGTGAGCAGGGCCGGCAGGCTGGTCTCCACCTGCCGGAACCAGCCCCCCTCCAGCTCCTGCTTGACTTTGAGGCCGCCATCCAGCAGCTCGGTTTGCACCACCATGGTCACATGCGGCAGATGGAGCTCCTGGGCCAGCATGGGACCCACTGCCGCCTCCCCGGTGTCATCAGCCTGCAACCCACAGAGTATCAGATCGCAATGTTCTTTTTCCAGGACCTTTGCGAACACCTTCGCCAAGCCGTTGCAGTCCAGGTTGTTAAAACTTTCGTCGTGCAGGAAGATGGCCCGGTCAGCGCCCTTGGACAGGGCATCCTTTAAAACCTGGCGGGAACGTTCCGGGCCCAGGGTGCAGGCGATGACCTCACCCCCATGAGCCTCTTTCAGCAAAAGCGCCTCCTCCAGGGCATAGCTGTCGCTCTCATTGGCAGTGAAAACCAGTTTATCCTCCTCCACCCAGGATTCATCGTCTCGAATCCTGAGCACCGATCCTGCATCGGGTACTTGCTTAATAAGCACGCAAATTTTCATAGCTGAACCTTCACTGATCTATAGAACCGCTGCGGGCGCCGTATGAAACCGGCTCGACATTCCCACCTGGGACTGCTATTGCCAGACGGGGTTACACACCATCCATGTGTGCCCGGCGAAATCTCCGGAATTCGTACCAGACATTCCAAGTACGAAAGGGAACTCGTCTTTGGTGCTGCCGGCAACCGAACTTAGAACACGGTGTTCTAACATTCAAGGTATAGACATCCTAATTTAATTCGGCTGGGCTGATTTAGGCCTATTTTTCAAATGCTACAGGCTAACTTGGGAGTATGATGGCGGTCATGGTACGCGGTTGGATGCTCCCCTTGATTGCGATCCTTTGGTGCTGGCCGCTCACAGCCGCCGAGGAGGACCGATACCAGTCTACTATTTTAGAAAACGGGTTGGAATTGGTCCTGCTTCCCGGCCGGGACACACCGGTAGTTATCCTGGAGCTGGTATTCCGCTATGGCGCAAACGTCCAGGTCCCCGGCCAGAACGGCTGGACCCAGCTGCACGCCCAGATGTTTTTTCGCTCTCAGGAAGAATCGCCTTCGCAGTTCTCCTATCGCGAACGGGCCCGGGAGCTGGGCATTGAGTATAGCAGCCTGTCGCGGGAGGAATGGACGGCGGTGCTTATCAGCCTGGCCGATGATTCCCTGGAGGCAGGGCTGGAATTTCTACTGCGTACCGTCCGGCAGCCGCTCCTGGAGAAGGATGAAATCGCCCAGGAACGGGCTATGCTGCTGGAGCGCATGGATCAGCTGGAATCCACAACTGAGTCTCAACTGCGTCGCGCCGCGGGCCACCTGTTATGGGGCAGCAGCTACCGCCGCCAGGGCCGTTTTAGTAACCGGGAAAGCTTGGACGGGGCTACGGTCGAGCAGCTACGTCTGCTCCAGATGCGCTATATAATTCCCAACAACGCCCTACTGATCGTGGCCGGGGATATTGACCGGGAAGAGGCCGTGGCGCAGGTGGAGGAAATATTCGGGGCTTGGGAGCGGGGCTATGACCCCTTCAGGACCCATCCTCTGCCAGGCCATATCCATCTTATGGAAAACCGTGATACGGTACTGGTAAAGCCGGTGGCCTCAGCCGAAATATTCCTTACCTGGCAGGGTCCGGGCTACCTGGAGGACCCTAAAGGGGTATCTGCCGCCAGCGTCTGCGCCGCCCTGCTCAACCTGCGGGCCGGCCGGTTCCAGTCCCGCTTGGTGACCAACGGACCGCTACTGCAGGCCACCGCCAGTTACCATCCGCAACGGAGCATCGGTCCTTTCACTATCCGGGCGACAGCCCTCATGGAGAATGCCCAACAAGCCGTCGCTTTACTGCAGGCCGAGATCGAACTGTTGGCTGATCCGAGTTACTTTTCACGGCGGGACTACGAGCATGCCGGCGCCGGGTTGCAGGTCCAGGTCGCCTCCTGGAAGGACGATATCTGGATCGAAGTAGGCCAAATGGCCGCCGGCTGGGCCCTGGCGGGACTGGATTACGTTGACTCCTACCCTGACAGCTTGCAGGCCGTCACACCCGCCGACGTACGCAAATGCTTGAGTAACTACCTCATCGGGCAGCCGCTGGTCACGGCGGTGATGGTGGATGAAGGCACAGGTAAAAGTATCATCTTGCGCGAAGTGCTGGTTCCGTGAACCTGCGGCTTTACGGCAGCCTCCTGATAGTGCTGGCACTGGGTTGCCAGAAAACGCCTCGTAGCGACACCACCGGCTTTATTATCGACGGCCTGGAAGTGGTGTTCAAGCGGACACCCGGCCGGCCGCTGGTAGCCGCCGGCTTTTACCTCAGGGGCGGGCTCAGCTACGGCAATCCCGAGCAGGCGGGGCTGGAGCCGCTGCTACTGGCTACCATGATGGAGGGGACTCTCCGCCTGGATGAAGTCCACTCGCGGCTGGATGCCCTCAGCGCAACCCTGGAGGTGGTGGCCGAGTATGACTATTCCGGCCTGACCATCAGCTTCCCAATAGAACATTGGCCGGCGGCCTGGGAGTTGCTCAGTGATATTTTGCTGCACCCCCGCCTGGACCCCGTGGACCTGGAGCGCGTGCGAGACCGGATCATCAGCAGCCGCATTACCGCCCCCACCGGGCCTGAGCAGGACGCCGCCCGCAATGCCAACCAGCTCTACTACAGCCGCCACCATTACAGCCGGCGCCCCTGGGGCAGCCTGGAATCGCTCAGCCGCCTGAAGCGCAGGGACCTGGTGCAGTACTACCGGGGCGATGTGACCAAGAACCGGGCGCTGCTGGTGGTGGTGGGTGACCTGGACCTGGAGGAGCTCACCAGCCATACCCGCCGGCTGGCCAAGCAGTTGCCGCTGGGGCCGGACATGCTGCCGCCCGCCCTGACATTTGATCCGGGCAAATCGGCGCTGAAGGTCAGCCGGCGATCGCTGTCACGCGAACATATCACCGGCCTGTTCGGAGCGCCGCGGCCGGGACATCCCGACTTTCCGGCCTTTACCGTGGCCCTGATCATGCTGGAGGATTTGCTCTATGATGAATTGCACACCAGCCGCCAGCTGGCCTACCATCCCATGGCCCGCGCCGGCGACCGCTTCTTCAACTATGGCCTGATCAGCCTATCAAGCGCCCGGCCCCGGGAGGCCCTGCAGGTAGTGTTCGAGGTGCTGGAACGACTGACCGTCAACCTGCTGCCGGTAACCGTATTGCAGGGCCGCATCGCCGTGGCCTTGACCCGCCACCACCGCCGCCTGGCCGGCGCCGCCGGCGCCCGCGACCAATTGGCCCATTGGAAGATCGTCGGTGAGAGTTGGGAACAGCTGGACCAGTTCGCCCCTGAGCTGCAAACGGTCCGGCCGGAGCAGGTGCAGTTGGTCATGCGCAAGTACGTGCGCAACATCCACTTCGCCGTGGTGGGCAACCCCCGCAAGGTTCCCCGCAAGCTGCTCACCAGCCGCTAGCCGACAGGGTTAGCCGGGGTACTTAAGAAGTCTTGTGGCCGGAGTAATATCTGGAAGCAAGACCCGAAAGCGGGATTATCTGGAAACCATTTAAACAGTAGTTCGGCGTTGAAACTATAAGCTATACCCCTAAATTCGAGTTCCATTTATATCTAGTACAACCTGTTGAACATTATTTTTTGGAGGTAAACAATGGTACCAAAAGCAATTTCAGCCGACTTTCCATTTGAATCAAAATATGTTGAGGTACATGGTTCCAAAATCCATTACGTCGATGAAGGTTCAGGTGATCCCATTCTGTTCTTACACGGAAATCCAACCTCTTCCTATTTGTGGCGCAATATTATTCCTTACCTGGTGCCTCACGGGCGTTGCATTGCACTCGATCTGATCGGCATGGGTAAATCTGATAAGCCTGATCTCGACTACCGTTTTTTTGACCATTCAAAATATGTGGAAGGATTTATTGAGAAATTAGATCTGTCGAACCTCACCCTGGTCATCCACGATTGGGGCTCCGCGCTCGGATTCCATTACGCCATGAGGCATGAGAACAACATTAAAGGAATTGCCTTTATGGAAGCAATGTTAAAGCCCATGAAGTGGGAGGACTTCCCGGGCGGATTCAGAATAGGTTTCAAACTATTTCGTTCCTCAGGCATTGGTTGGCTCATGATCAGTGTTATGAATGTATTTGTTACCAAAATGTTGCCGCAAGCGATTGTCCGAAAATTGTCCGCCGAAGAAAAGGATTATTACGGGGGTCCCTACAAAACAGTTGGAAGCCGCAAACCGATACGACAGTGGCCTTGCGAAATCCCCATAGAAGGCAAGCCGGCGGACGTGTACGAGGTGATATCGAATTACAGTCAAAAACTTCAGGAATCGGTAGTACCAAAATTACTTTTCTTCGCAACACCGGGAGGCATCATTGATTCCAAAACGGTTGATTGGTGCCGGCAAAATCTAAAGAATCTAAAAGTAGTCGATATTGGCGATGGAATTCATTTCATACAGGAAGACAATCCACATTTAATTGGCGAAGAACTGGCAAAATGGTTTCAGGATTTATAACTGTCAATATTGTTGATCGATTGGAGAAGTAGCAGTCACAGACAGATTCGGCCTAACGAGGCGTTCGGGGTCGAACTTTTCTTAGCGCTCGTTCCTTGCTCCAGTAAGAGACGTGATTCAGATGCGCGCTTTAACGCCGGCTGGCCGGCGCCCCCGGTGCCCGAGACTAATTGGCCCATTGGAATACCGTCGGTGAGAATTGGGAGCCACTTGAACAGAACGCGACAAAGCCGCAGACAGTCCGGCCGGCACAGGTGCAGTTGGTAATGCGCAAGAATGTGCGCAACGTCCACTTCGCCGTGGTGGGCAACCGCGCAATGTTCCCCGCAGGCTGCTCACCAGCCGCTAGCCGGCAGGGTTAACCGGGGCGCGAACCCCGGCCGATGGCGGGGATGGAACGCTAAGGAAGAAAGAAACTCGTAACCTTGGCCTGAGCACTTCGCTACGCTCAGCACAGGCTTGTCGAACGCTCGAAACTGGAAACCCGGAACTTCTCCCCAATCGTCAATCGTCAGTCGTCAGTCGTCAATCATCAATTCCCCCTGTCGTTCGCTTGGTGCGCAACCACAGGGAGGGACAAGGATAATATAATTGAGTGCCGGCTGCTCCAGATCACTGTTCACCGTACTTTTTGCACCCTAACCAGAAATAGACCCGGCGGTTCATGGGCGGAATTGATCGGCATTTCCCGGCGTTCAGCTAAGCGCAAACCAAAATTTAGCAGATAATTCATATCTTTCCGCAGGAATCTTTGACGACTGAGGAGGAATATATCACCCTCATGGGATTTAACTGTATCCTTTAGCAGCTCCAGGTACCTGGTCGGTTCATCGTCCTTAAT
>JACZSB010000068.1 GCA_022574435.1 Fidelibacterota bacterium | reverse complement strand
TCACGGCCGAAGACCTGGAGCGGCTGGGCGGTTTCGCCCGCTATCGCGACGTGGATGGCGACGGTATCGGCTATCGCACGCTGCCGGGAACCAAACATGATAAGGCCGCCTACTTTACCCGCGGCACGGGACACAACGAACAAGCGCAATACAGCGAGCGGCCCGAGGACTGGGTTCGCAACATCGACCGCTTGGCCAAGAAATTCGAGACCGCCCGAACGCTCTTGCCGCAACCGGTCGTGGACGAAGTAGAGGAAGCCTCGGTCGGCATTATCGGCTGCGGGACCTCCGACTACGCCATTGTCGAGAGCCGCGATCAGCTTCAGGACGAGTGCGGCGTGAAAACATCGTATCTGCGAATCCGGGCCTACCCCTTCAACCAGCAGCTAGACGACTTCCTTCGCGGACACGATCGTGTTTACGTCGTCGATCAGAACCGCGAGGGCCAGCTGGCGCAGCTCATGCGTCTGGATCTGCCCGCCGAACTGACCAGCCGTCTGCGCGGTGTCCGATACTACGGTGGTCTTTCGATTGACGCCCGCACCATTACCGACTCGATCGTGGAACAGGAGGGCTTGTGACCACAACAGCTACGCCGCCAGCGCCGCCAGCGCGAAAAGTCAACCGCATCGGACTCTCCGTGAAAGATTATCGCGGCGGTAAGACGACTCTCTGCGCCGGTTGCGGCCATAACTCGATTTCCGAACGGCTCATCGAGTGCTGCTACGACATGGGCATCGACCCGACGCAGGTCATCAAACTGTCGGGCATCGGATGTTCGTCCAAATCGCCCGCCTACTTTCTCAATTCATCGCACGGATTTAACACCGTTCATGGCCGCATGCCTTCGGTCGCGACGGGCGCTCTGCTGGCGAACCGGAATCTCATCGCGCTGGGCGTCACCGGAGATGGCGACACCGCCTCGATCGGCATCGGCCAGTTCGTGCACTTGATGCGCCGCAACATACCGATGCTCTACGTCATCGAAGATAACGGCTGCTACGGCCTCACCAAGGGGCAGTTTTCCGCCACCGCCGATGTCGGCTCGATACAGAAAACAGGTGTCGCCAACGATCTGCCGCCGATTGACACCTGCGCGCTGGCCATTCAACTGGGCGCCACCTTCGTCGCGAGGTCTTTCTCGGGCGATAAGAAGCACCTCCAAAGCGTGCTCAAGGCCGGGCTGGCCCACAACGAAATCGGCGATGCCTCCACCGACTTGACCCCCCTGTTCGATACGATCCTGGCAAAAATACCCGGCCCGGTGGCCAGCGATGACCATGTGCCCCAACTGCTGGTGACCAACCTCGACCATGACCGCTTTATGGGGCAGATCGCCATCGGCCGGCTGAATAACGGTGTATTGCAGTTGAACCGCACCTATAGCCTGTGCGGCGCTGGTGGCGCCACCCGGAGCATCAAATTTTCGGCCCTGTACACCTTTGCCGGCTTGCAGAAAGTGCAGGTGGAGGAGTTGGAAGCCGGTGATATTATCGCCGTGGCGGGTGTGGATAATATCGTCATCGGTGACACTATTTCGTCGGAGGACGATCCCCAGCCGCTGCCCCGCATCGAGGTGGATGCGCCCACGGTATCCATGCTGTTCAACGTCAACAACAGCCCCACCGCCGGTAAGGAAGGCAAGTACCTCACATCGCGCCAACTGGGCGACCGGCTGCAGGCCGAGGTGCTCACCAACGTCTCCTTAAAGGTCAACCTCACGGAGCGCACCGACGTGTTCGAAGTGTGTGGCCGGGGCGAACTGCAGATGGCCATACTGATCGAAACCATGCGCCGGGAAGGCTACGAGTTCACCGTCTCCAAACCGCACGTCATCACCCGGGAGGAAAACGGCAAGGTGATGGAACCCATGGAGCATCTATTCCTGGACATCCCCGAGGAGCACATCGGCGTCATCACCGAAAAGATCTCCCAGCGCAAGGGCCGCATGACCAATATGCAGAACCACGGCCACGGCCGGGTCAATATGGAATTCTCCATCCCCTCCCGGGGCCTCATCGGCTTTCGCAGCCAGTTCATGACCGATACCAAGGGCGCCGGCATCATGAACAAGTTATTCGACGGCTATGCCCCTTGGTTCGGCCCCATCCCCCAACGGGTGAGCGGGGCGCTGGTGGCCGACCGCGCCGGCAAAGTCACCACCTACGCCTGCCTCGGTATGGTGGACCGCGGCGAGCTGTTCGTGGAGGTGGGCACCGAGGTGTATGCCGGCATGATCATCGGCAGCCGCAACCGCACCGACGACCTGGCGGTGAATATCACCCGGGAGAAGAAGCTCACCAATATGCGCGCCGCCACCTCGGATTTTACAGTGACACTCCGAACACCGCGCCTGCTGACCCTTGATCAATCACTGGAGTTCATCGCCGAAGACGAACTGGTGGAGGTGACCCCCGGCAGCATCCGCCTACGCAAGATGGAACTGGACGCGGGCAAACGCCTCTCGGCCTATAGAAAAGCGAAGCGCGGGTAGACCTGCCGGCTTGATTTTCCGGGCGGGGAACTAAATGAATCGGAATTGCCCTGGCCTGTCCTCCTCTGCCTTCCAGGCGACTTGGCAGGGGGATTTTTAGATTATAGAGTTTTGATTAAACGTTGGAGGGGACCGGCGGAACGCTGTGGGCCGATGGCAGACCGCTTCCTTCCGCCTCTTTGTGAACAGTGAGAAACAGTTCCGGTTCCGCACTTGGCGTCCCTTCGGCGAGCTCAGGGCATGACTTTGCGCCCCTTCCACCCTACGGCAAGGCTCAGGATAGGCTCCGCTAAGGGCAAGCTTGGCGGTTACTCTCTCCTCTTGCCTGCCAACTGCTACTGCCAACTGCCACTAAGGTTATGTGGAAAATGCTACGCTGACCGCTCACCCGGAGCCGTTGGATCAGGCTCAGGCGAAACCGCTGCCGGCGGGCGCGTGGCAACCACCGCTAGCCTGGCGGGCATCATGGCTGCCCAGGACGGCGACCCGCATACTGAGCAGCTTCTCCGCCTGGTGTTCCAGGCATGCTGGGCACTCGATTTCGTCGGCGTGGGTGCGGCTGGAGGTCACCAGTGCGCTGAAGGTTCGCCCGCAGGCCCGGCAGTGATATTCGTAAATCGGCACAATTACTCCTTAAGGTCTTGGGTAGGCTCGGTGGCCACGGGCAGTCGGTTCCAGGCCCGCATACCACCGGAGATATTGACCGCCTCAAACTGATGTTCCCGTAAAATGCGGGTGGCGGTCTTCGAACGGTTGCCGCTGCGGCAAATGACGTAAATAGGCTGACCCTTAAGGCTGTCGAGCTCGGCCAACCGCTGGTCGAGCACCTGCACCGGTATCAGCCGGGCGCCGTCAATGTGGCCCAACGGACCGGTGAACTCCGCCGCTGTCCGCACATCCAGTACCAGCGCCTGCTGGTTGGCCATCAAGGTGTCGCGCAGGGCAGCCGCGGTGATGGTGGGTATTGCGCCGGCGCGGCAGCATTGCCATTCGTCCCCTGCGCCAGGATCAGCTGGAACAGTCCCATGAGCGATAATACTAAAGTTTTCGTTTTGCTAACCATAAGTTACACCGGCCTTCAAATGGCATCGATGGCCCGGCGCAGGCCGGCGCCCACCTCCGTGGCCAGGTCGGCCAGCTCCTGATTATCGATCACCGTGAACATTACCTGAGCATCGATGGCGGCCACCCGTACGCTGCCGTCGTCGTTGGCCGAAACAGTGACATTGCATGGCAACAGCAACCCTACATCCGGCTGGATCGACAAGGCCTGCAGGGCGCTGGATGGCTGGCAGGCCCCCAAAATCTTGTAGGGCCGAAAGTCGGCGTCCAGCTTCTTCTTCAAGGTAGCTTGCACGTCGATCTCGGTCAGCACGCCAAATCCCTCAGCGGCCAGTGTTTCCCGCACCCGCTCCTCGGCTGCGGCCATGGTCAGATCCAGATCACGATGATATCCTATAGACATAGCTTCAATTTCCATCTCGTTTAACGGTTAGATACCCGCAATTTGGCAAAGGTTACAGGTCAGCGCTAGCAAATTTAAGGGGCGGACGGGGGAAATTTAGTTACCAGATGGGCTTACAATCCTTCAGCAGGGGTAACAGATCTTTCCCAAGGCCCTGGCCAACGCAATAGTAGGCGGAAGTGCCCTGGGAACGACGGCTGATTAGACCGGCATCGAAAAGCGTTTTTAAATGATTACTGGTGGAGGCCTGGGATACCTGAATCCAGCTTTGAATGGTGGTCACATCGGCTTCCTGCTTTTCGAGCAGGAAAAGAATTTCCAGCCGGGCAGGATGTCCCAGAGCGCGCAGTACACTGGCTGCTCGATCATAGTCGCGAGGTTTTACGCGGTATCGTGTGTCCTTGATCACATGTCTAATTTAATAGAGCAACGTAGTCAAAAGCAATACTAGTATTGCCGTCATGGTCTTGAAAGATACTATTTGACAGTATAAGGTGACGGCTAAACCCGTCAGTGGGCAGTGCGAAACGGCAGCCGGCCGGTCAGAGCGGCCAGAGGCGGGGAATCAGTAGAACGCCCAGCAACCAGAACAGCACGTTAGGCGCTAGACCGAAGCGCATATAGTCGCTGAAACGATAGCTCCCGGGACCGTACACCATCAGGTTGGTCTGATAGGACATGGGGGTCATGAAGGCGGCGGATGAGGCGAAGGCCACCGCCATCAGCAAGGGCCGGGCATCCACCTGCAATGCGCTCGCCATGCTGATAGCCACCGGCGCCAGGATAATGGCCGTGGCATTGTTGGAAACCATCTGGGTGAGTATCGCCGTTGCCAGGTATAGCAGCGCCAAGGCCGCAATGGGAATCCACTCTGCGGGAAACAGGTGTGCCAGGCCGGTCATCCCGGTAGCGATGTAACTGGCGGCGCCGGTCTGGGTCATGGCGTACCCCACCGGGACAAAAGCCGCGATCAGGAACAGCACAGACCAGTCTACTGAGCGGTAGACCTCGCGCATTTCCACTACCCGCAACAGCAACAGGACCACCACTGCAACCACTGCCCCCTGCAAGATATCCACTACCTCAGCGGCCACCAACACTACCAGTAGCGGTATGATCAGCACAGCCACCCACCACAGCCGTTCGCGGACCAGTTTCGCGTCCACTTCCGATATGATGATCAAATCCTCGGAACGCCGTAGATCGTTCAACCGCTCCCGCGGGGCCAGCATCAGAAGGGTGTCAGCTACCCGCAACGGGATGTGCGCGATCTTGGTCCGCATGATGGAAGCATGGTGCCGCACGGCCAACACAAAGGCGCCGTAGTGCCTTCGAAAATCTATCTCCCTTAAGGTCTTTCCGATCAGCGGGCTGGTGGGGGTCACCAACCCCTCTGCCAACACCTGATCAGCTGAGGCCAACTCCTCGTCACTGAGCTTGATGTCGCTGAGCAGCTGCACCCCTTGTTCCTCGCGTAGCCGCATAATATCGTCCACTATCCCCCGACCGATCATTATATCCCCGGCCTGCAACGGTATATTGCGAATGTTTTCGTCATAGCGCTCCCCCTCCCGGATAATGGCCAGTATAGTGATGTCGTAACGCTGGTTAATCCCCACTTCCTTGGCGCTCCGTCCCACCAGTGGGGAATCCTCATCCACCCGCAGCTCCGTGAGGTAGGTACCCATATGATACTTGTGGGTCAGGGAGCTGATTACCGCCCGGGAAGGCAGCAGCCGGCGGGCGAATAGCAGGACATAGGCCAGTCCCACCACCAGATACACCCATCCCAGCCGGGCGAACTCGAACATCCCCAACGGGGGCTGGCCACTCTCGATGGCAATAGCATTAACGATCAGGTTGGTGGAGGTCCCCACCAGGGTCAGTGTGCCCCCCACGATGGCGGCGTACGACAGGGGCAGTAGGATTTTGCTGGGGCTTATCCGGAAGCGCCGGCTGAGCTGGATTGCCAGTGGCATAAACATAGCCACCACCGCCGTGTTGCTCAGAAATGCCGATAACAGGCTGACGGCCACCAGCATGATGGCCACCCCGAACCATTGCTTGTCGCCCACCATGTCCCCCAGCTGCCGGGCGGCCACATCCAGCAAGCCGGTCTTGGTCAAGGCATGGCTGAGCACAAACAGGGCGCCAATGGCCACCACCGCCGGATTGCTCAGTCCGGACAGGGCCTGTTCCACGTCTATCAACCCCACCACCAGCAGGATAGTCGTCATCCCGATGGCCGTCACCTCAATAGGCAGCAGCTCCTTGGCGAACACCACCAGGGCGCCGGCTATCAGAAACAGCACAAAGGCGATTTCCCAGGTCATTTGCGCGGGTTGCGGTGTTGGTGGCGGCCATCACCCGGGCCAGCCGGCCGTCGTCTGTTAGGTCTAGTCCAGGTCCGCATTCACAAATCCCGACAGGAATTTAGGATAGAAATAAGTTGATTTGGGTGGCAGTACCGCCTGCCGGTCGGCCAGGTCAAACAGTCTCTGTACAGACACCGGGCGCAACAAAAAGGCCCACTGGCCCTGGTCCGCCGCTTCCCTGACGGCGGCCTCAGCCTGGTGGTGGTGGTTGTATACCAGGGGCTCGCCGGGCTGGGTCGCCGCCTCCAACTGTGGTAGGAGCGTCTCGTGCAGCACCGCCACCTCTCCCCGGCTGGCCGCCACCTCCCCCGCCGGGCTGGTCGCGGCCCAACCGATCTGAAAACAGAGCTTTTCCGCCGGCGCCACAGCCACAATGCCCGAGGTGGAATTGTTATTTCGCAGCTGGGCATAGAGCTCCTGCCAGCGGGACCAGTCGTAGGCGGCCACCTCAAAATGATCCGCCAAAGTCTCCTGCAATTTGGCCGCCTCCACCGGCGCCGTCGTCACCCGATGGGTCGGCAGCACGGCAAGTCCCGGGTCGCTGCCCGGTACCAGGGTCATCAGGGCCGTGCCGCTGTAGCCCCGCCGCTCATAGTAGGTCCTGGTAGTCTCATAACGATGGTGCCCATCAGCCATGGTAATGGTCAACCCGGCCAGGGCATCCTTGAGGCTCTGAATCACCGCCGGCTCAGCGATCCGGTAAAGCCGCGAGACCTGCCCCTGATCATAGCCGGCAGTCCGGCATGGTTCCGCCTGGGTTGCCTCCGCCAATAACTCCCGGATGTCACCGCCCTGGTCCGGAAAGATACCGAACATCTGGCTGAACTGGGCGTCGGTGGCCTCGAATAGCGCCAGGCGGTCAGCCTTGGGGCCTGCCTGCGTCAGTTCGTGCCGCATCACCCCGCCCGGTTGGTAGGGACCACAGGTCACCTTGGCCACCAGGGCCCGGCGCGTGAAGGGCTGGCCGTCGATGGTAAACTCTTGCTCCCAGATATACAGCCCCTTGTGCCGATCCACCTGCAATATTCCTTTATCACGCCAGCGGCGGTACAACCGGGCCGCCTGCTGGTAGCGATCATTGCCCTCACCAGCTTCGGGCAGGATCAGCCGCACTATGTTATGGGGAGAGCGTTCCAGCAGCTCCTTGCGCCCCTCCACCGGGATTACATCGTAGGGCGGCGCAACAAATTGTGTGACGTCGCCGGCCTTCTCCGGGCGGAACAAAACCGCTGCCAGGGTGTGGATTATCGCCATTGAGGTTGCCAGGTCATTTCGCTGGGATAACTTACCCTGCCAGGGCCCCGGATGAAAGTAAGGCCCTGATTCCCTGCCCCAGAATATCGGTTGACTGCCAACCACCTGCGTTGGGTAACTTTATACACTGGGGCGCCCAGTTATTCCGTAAGAACCGGGGAAAGATAGATCAACTTGAAGCACGCCAAGTCCCTTCTGGATACAGAACTGATCACCCGATCCGGGGTCTATGACGTTTGGATCGGCCGGTTTTAATATATCAATACCGCGAGAGACTATCCCCCTTTTGGCGGCCTGCACGGCGCGCAGAGGTAGATTCTGCCTATGACTAAAGAGCAGGCCATCACGCTCTTGAAACTAGCCGGCATTATCCTGTGCCTCTACCTGTTCATAGTCGGTATCGGGGCCATGGGACATTCGTTCAAGCTGTTCGGTAAGGAGTTCTCTGAGAAGATTCTGACCACTACCTCCTCCCCCTTGATCGGCCTCTTTATCGGCGTGCTGGCGACCTCACTGGTGCAGAGTTCATCTACCACCACCTCAATTATAGTGGGCCTGGTAGCCGGCGGCGCCGTCTCCATCGAGGGGGCCATCCCCATGGTCATGGGCGCCAATGTGGGGACTACCATCACCAATACGCTGGTATCCATGGGCCATATCACCAGGCGGGTGGAATTCCGCCGGGCCTTCGCCGCGGCCACTGTGCACGATTTTTTCAATCTTATCACTCTGGTGGTGCTGCTGCCACTCCAATTATATACTCAGTTTCTCTCCAGGGCGTCCATTGCCCTGGCGAACCTGTTTGCCGACATCGGCGGCTTAAAACTGGGCAGTCCCCTCAAGGCGGCTACCAAGCCTGCCATCCATCTGCTTTCCCAGCTGGTCAATGACCAACCGGTGTTGCTGCTGATAGTGGCCCTGCTGCTCACATTCGCCATGCTGGCCGGGATCGTCAAACTGCTGCGCAGCATGGTGCTTGAGAGGGTGGAGGCGTTCTTTGACCAGCATCTGTTCAGCACCATTCCCCGGGCATTGATCTTCGGCGTGCTGCTCACGGCCACCGTCCAGAGCAGCTCCATCACCACTTCGCTGGTGATCCCTCTGGTGGGCGCCGGACTGCTGTCGATCCGCCAGGTGCTCCCTTATACCATGGGGGCCAACGTGGGCACCACCATCACCGCCATGCTGGCGGCCCTCTCCACCGCCAACGTCGCTGCCATCTCCGTCGCTTTCGCCCACTTGCTGTTTAACATCAGCGGCATAGTCTTGATTCTTCCCTTCGAACGGCTGCGGCGGATCCCCATATTTTTGGCAGAGGGATTGGCTGAAATATCGATCCGTAACCGGTTGATCCCGTTTGTGTTTGTGGGATTAGTGTTTTTTGTAATTCCCCTGAGCTTAATTTTCCTGACGAGGTAGAACCATGTGGAAATCTTTCATCTCAGCCATACGTTCAGAAGATAACCTATATGTCCAGGCTCTAAAGGAGTCTTATTCCATGTTGGACCTGGACCTGACCATGTATGAAGCGTCCGTGGAATCGCTACGCCACTCCGACAGCGGTGAGATGGATATTGACGTCTATGCGTTGGACCAGCAGATCAACGAATATGAGCGGGATGTACGCAAGAAGATCATGACCCATCTATCGGTTACCGGCGCCCGGGACCTGGCGGCAGGACTGGTGCTGGTAAGCGTGGTCATCGATATCGAGCGCATCGGTGATTACACCAAGAATATCTGCGACATGGCCCGGCACCATCCTAAAAAGCTGGATGCCACACCCCTGGAAGAGCAGCTCCAGGAGGTGGAAGCCGGGGTCGGCGACATCTTCCGGCATATGATCGCGGCCTTTAAAAGCAGCGACGAAGAGAGCGCCAAGCAGATCATGAGCGACTATAAAGAGAGCATCTCCGGCAGTTGCGACCAGATCACCAATAAGATCGTCTCGGGGAAGGTGGATATGACCCCTGCCGCCGATGCCGCCGCCGTGGCCCTTTACGCCCGCTACCTCAAGCGCATCGCGGCCCACTCGCGCAATATCATCACCAGCGTGGTCAACCCCTTCGACCGCATCGGCTATAAGTATAAGGGTGACGATTAAGGTTATGGCGCCATTGGGGCGGTGTGCTATTCATCCGCCTCTGCCACGAACCGCTCGAACGCCTTCCAGATCTCATCCCGCACCCGCCGGAACACCACTAGTACCTCAGTGTCAGTGCCAATAGCCTCCGCCGGGTCATCGAAGCCCATGTGCAAGCGCTGTTTCACCTGACCCGTAAACTGCGGGCAGGTCTCGTTAGCGTAATCGCAGACCGTAATGACGTAATCGAAGGCCTGGTCCAAAAATTCTTCCACCGCCCTCGGCCTGGCGGCTGACAGGTCGATTCCCGTCTCTCCCATTACCTTGATAGCCAGCGGATGCACCCCGCCGGCCGGTAAAGTACCCGCCGAATGCACTTCCCACTCCGGCCGCAGTCGTTGCACGAAGGCCGCAGCCATCTGGGAGCGGCAGGAGTTACCGGTGCAGAGGATCAGGAGGCGCATGGGGGAATTTACTCGATGCTGGATGCTCGATGCCAGATGCTGGATACTGGATGTTGGATGGGACACAGCCAGTGGCGGGGGAGCATAGTCGAAGGGGAAGGGTTTTCCCCGACAGCCCATTGAAAGGTCATCGGAAGCGAACCCACCTTATAAGCCATATGAAAATATGGCAAAAATGCCATATCGGGTCCTAAATTAGGCCATGAGCAAAGGGAGTTTTGAATGGGATTCCGAAAAAAATATTATTAATCAGAAAAAACATGGGGTTTCGTTTTCATTGGCACAACTAGCATTTACTGATAAAAGCCGAATCATTGCAAGGGATTTAAAACATAGTATGGCTGAACAACGGTTCTATTGTTTTGGAAGGGTAAAAGAAGAGATCATAACTGTTCGTTTCACTTATAGAGGAAATATAATAAGAATAATTGGTGCTGGATACTGGA
>JACZSB010000413.1 GCA_022574435.1 Fidelibacterota bacterium | reverse complement strand
GGACATCCACCCCTTTTTTGAGCTTAGCGGCCTGGGGATGAAAGCCCACCCCACCGAAGACCACCGTCGAGCGCAACGGCAGAAATTTGCCGTATTTCCTCACATCCTCGTGCACCTGGGCGGCCAGTTCACGGGTGGGGGTGATCACCAGCGCCCGGGGCTGGGGGCCGGCCCCGTTGGGCAGGTTCAACATCTGCAATATGGGCAGCACGAAAGCCGCCGTCTTGCCAGTGCCGGTGCGGGCGCCGGCGAGCACGTCCTTGCCCGCCAGGATGGCCGGAATGGCCTCGACCTGCACCGGAGTGGGGGTTGAATAGTTTTTCGCGGATACAGCCTGCAACAGTTCGGCCTGTAGGCCGAGGTCGTTAAATGACATACGTTCTTATCTCCTGAATCGCCATGCCTCTGGTATTCAGAGGCCCGGTCCAGGCGAAATTATTTATTATGCTTTATGCGGAAGTTGAAAACTATGGTGGGAAGACAACTACATCGCTGCGGGCACCGACCGGTGGGTGCTTAGTCGCGGCCAACTTAGGGCCGGCCGGCGGCCATACCTACAGAATTCTGCTAGTGGTCGAGGGCCTATCGGTGCAGCCGCACCTTCCGGCTACAGTTAAAGGAAAAAACTGGTGCTATGCTGAAATAAAAAAGTCAGCTTGTCTCGTCGAGTATAGCGAGAATATTGGCGGCCTCCTGTTCGATGAACTTGCCGATCGATGCCGACGGGATTATTATTACCTTATACTCCCCGGAATTGCCCGAAAGTGACACCATGCTGCTATACGAGGTTGCGTACGCAAGATAGACCCATCCTTCACCGTAGGCGTAGGTAAGAGTGATTACCTCATCGACAGCCAAGTCGTCATCATAATCAAACTGAAATATCGCCGGAAGGACAAACCATGCCGTACCATCGATACTCTGATGGTATACTAGAACCAAGCCGCTATCAACCACATCGGATGTGATTTCCGGTATAGAGTGATAATAATAGGCGACAGCCTCAACGTAGGTGAGGTTTACCAGATCAAAGGAGAACGTCACGACCTGGATGTTAGCAACGCCATCAGTTCCAGGTTCACCTTGTGTCCCGGCCGGCCCCTGCTCACCTTGTGGCCCGGCCGACCCCTGTTCGCCTGGTGGTCCGACTGGCCCTTTTAAACTATCACACCCAAATATTAGAGCCACTATTACAAGATAGGTAAACAACCGCATTTTATTTCCTCTCTTCTTGTTTCTTTGGGATACATTGCACTCAGGCAACAAAATCGTGTAGGTTTTCAAAACCTTTCGGAACTTTGGGGTCAAAAACTACGAGAGCCATGATACGTTTCCAAGGCTAAATTCACTCTTCATCCGAAGCCTCCCCCTACGCCCCTTAGACTACGCCCTCCCCGTAGATGGCACGATTCCCCGCTTGCAGCAGGGCACCGGGCAGGCTCATTGCTCGTCGAACAGGCTCAACACCTTGGCAGCCATTTTGGAGCGTACCTTCAGGTCGTTCACGTAGCGCTCCAGCCCCTTCATGGCGTTGGGCAGGAAGGCCGGCGGCAGCCCCAGGGCGCCGAACAGTATCCCGATAAATACCATGGGCGACTCGCTGACGGGAACCTCGAAGGCGTTGCCCCGGCCGAAGTTGGGTATCTGCACCTCGTCCTTGAAGCAGATGGGCGGGCCGTATTCGCTCAGGTAGTTCAAGTAGCCCTTGTTATCGAAAAACAGCAGGGTGTTGCGGGCGTTGGTCAGGCGGAAGCGCAACTTCAAGGGGCTGACGTACCCTTTCTGCCTGAGCAGCCCCAGGTATTGCTCCAGCAGGACGGTGAAGGTCACCAGGATCTTGTAGCCGTCGATCACCCGCAATTGGGCCACTTGCGGCCGGCCCACCCGCTCCTGGAACGGCTCTAAGTGCTTGAACTGCTTATTAACCTGGTACAGGTCCTCCTCACTGGCGGGGATCGGCATGCCCTCGAGGGGGATGAACACCTTCAGGTTGCCGTTGTGGAACAGCTCCAGCACCACCGACATACTGGTGTAGTCCTTGGGGGCGGGGGTCAGGCGCAGGATATAGGACCCGTGGGAGGTGGAGAAATTGTCGAAGTCCAGGTAGCCCGGCAGGGTCTCGGCCACCGACGCGAAGCGCTTGCGCAACGCCTTGATGAAGGCCTTGTTCAGGAAGCCCTCCAGGCGGTACTTATTTATCGGCTGGGTATAGACGTAGCCCTCGAGCTGGCAGTGGGGCCCGGGATTGGGGAAGGGATTGGTGGAGAAGGCCTCGATGCTCTCGGCCACCTCGTCGGCCCGCTCGTACAGTTTGGCGATGGCGTAGCGGTCGTTTTCCGGCACCGGCTCGGAGCCGCTGTTATCGCGCCGGTAGATGGTCCCGGTGTGGGTCAGGTAAGGGGCGTCGTCACCCCGCTCCACGTAGATCACCAGCACCTCGGCCTTAGCGGAGAACTTGATCAAACGGGACTCGAAGGGCGGCACCGGCGTCACCTGGCGCAGGATCAGGTCGCGGGCCTTTTCATTGGGGCGATGGGCCACATTGCGGTCGAAGCCGGTGATCTTTTGCGCGGTGCGATCTTCCCCCGCCTGTACCCCGATGACGATCCAGCCGCCGTCACTGTTGGCGAAGGAGGCCACCGCCCGGCCCAGGGTATC
>JACZSB010000067.1 GCA_022574435.1 Fidelibacterota bacterium | reverse complement strand
ACCCCTCCTCCTTCGATGCCTATGCCCGGGGTCGTCAACTTTGGCAAAAGCGCACGGGTCCCGACTTGGCAGCATCCATAGTGTTATTCAAAAAGGCCATCGACCTCGATTCGACCAATGCCCTGGCCTGGAGCGGTTTGGCTGATGCCTATGCCATCGCCCCATACTATGCTTACTGGCCATCTGATTCCAGCGCGATACTGGCGCACCAGGCGGCCAGTAGAGCATTGGTGCTGGAGCCCGACCTCGCCCAACCCCACGCGACCCTCGGAATGACTGCGGCTGATTTTCAAGAAGGCTTGCGGCATTTCGAGGAGGCGCTCTCCCTTGACCCCAATTACGCCACCGCCTATCATTGGTATGGCAACCACCTTGAAGATGCCGGAAAGATCGACGAAGCTCTGGTCCTCTTCAAACAGGCTGCCCTGCTTGATCCCCATTCACTGGCCATCCATGGCGGTCTGGTTGAGATAAACTATCTCCTGGGAGATTTTGAACGGTATCTGGAATCGGCCCGGCAGGTGATAGCAGAAAAGGGCCCCCACCCATACTATAGCTATTTCATGGCCGATGCTTTCCTGCTGCTGGGCAAAATTGACAGCGGCCTGATCATTCTAAATGACCTTGAGCGGGATAATTTCAGGGAAGCCAATTACGGCCTCGCTTTGATCTATGCTGCTAAGGGCGATGTGAACCAGGCCCGCGCCCATATGCAAAAATATGCAGGCAAAACCGTGCTGAAGTCCTCACTAAAATACGTGGTCTATTTTTGTCAGCTCGGGGATTTGGATCAAGCCTTTGAAAGTCTAGAGCAATTCCTGCAGTCGAACGACCCGCTTTTCGCTCTCCGGTTGCGGCACGATCCCCGGGCCCAGCCGCTGATCCATGACCCCAGGTTCGATCTGCTGCTTTCGAAGTACGGAGTGAAGGACTAATGCCTTTTTCCATCATCAACCTCATCGAGGAGCTCCGCCGACGGCGGGTTTTCCGGGTGGCGGCTGTTTACGGCGGGGTGGCGTTTGTGCTGGTGCAGATCGTAGACGCCACCTTTGAGCTGCTTGCCATCCCGCCATTGGTGGGGCGACTGCTGGTAATTGTGCTGATCGCAGGTTTCCCTGTAGCACTCATTATTGCCTGGATAATTAAGCCCGCACGCGACGGCAAGCGGCCATCGACAACAGCGCGGCAAGGGCCACCGCAACTTTTGATTAGGCAAGTTACTTTTTCCAAGGGGATAGAAGAATATCCCGCCCTGTCGCCCGATGGGACTCAGTTGGCCTATACCAAGGAGCTGAACGGATTCCGACATATATTTATCAAGCATTTGGACGGCAGCGAAGAGCGGCAAGTCACGAAGGGGGATGCAGACTGTATCCAGGCTACCTGGTCGCCAGATAACAGACAGGTCCTTTTTGTCCGGTCAAAACAATCTGGCGGCAAGCTGGAACCGGCTGATGTTTTTGGCGTCCATGATGGAGGCGATATATGGAAGCTGGAACTCGAATCCGGCGCAGAGCAGAAGATCATCGACAACGCCTTTAACCCGGCTTACTCGCCCAATGGAAACCGGATAGCGTTCGATGCGTCTCGAGGTGGAACTCGCCGAATCTGGATATCAGACGACCACGGCCGTAACGCCGAGCAGCTTACCTCTGACAGTTCGGAGGTCGTCTCTCATATCATTCCCAATTGGTCCCCCGACGGTACTAAAATTGCATATCAACAGGTGGAATCAACCAAATATGGCATCAAATATATTGATATAGCCACTAGAAAGATATCCTGGATAACGGAGGATCGCTTCCAAGACCTGAATCCGGTATGGTCGCCTGGAGGAACCGAGGTCTATTTCTCATCTTTTCGTAGCGGGGGCATAAACATTTGGCGAACACCTGTCAGCACCGGCGAATCACCTTCGATGCAGGTCCGCCCGATGACCACCGGCGCCGGCCAGGATGTTCAGCTGACCATTTCAGGAGGTGATAGCCGTCTCGCTTATGCAACGCTGAGGCAGAATGCGGACATCTGGAAATTACCCGTTGATCCGGAGACCGGCGAAGTAACCGGAGCACCGCAGCCGGTCATTGCCACAACCCGGGAAGACAGCCGGGGCGCCTGGTCACCCGATGGCAAATTCATTGCCTTCAATTCGGACCGCACCGGCGATATGAATGTTTGGATTTATGCCATTGAGGACGGGTCAATACGTCAGCTAACCAAGGGCCCGGGAGGCGACTTCCAACCGAACTGGTCTCCCGATGGAACACGGTTGGCATTCTTCTCTTCGCGATCAGGGTGCACCAGTGTCTGGATGGTGGCTATTGTTTCGGAGCAACTGAAGCAACTGACCCTCGAACAATGCCTTAATATCAATCCCTTCTATTCGCCTGATGGGAAGTATATCGCCTACCAATCTGATCACGGCGGCAGGATGGAGGTGTGGGTAATGAATGCCGACGGCACCGGGCAGCGGCAACTCACCGATGTAGGCGTCGTGGGGCATTTTCTATGCTGGTCGCGGGACGGTGATTCCATCGTTTTCCGAACCCCTTTCGGTGAGAAACCTCAGACCATGCGGGTTGTCCTGGCCGATCAGTCCGTGGAGGCCATCGAGGGCATCGTTGGCGGAGCACACATGTCGTTTTCCCCGGATCACTCATTGATCATGGATGTCGTGGATCACAAGGTCATGTGGGTCTCCCCAATCAAGTCCGGTAAGCCCCGTAAAATATTTCAGTTTGAGGACCTTGATATCCGTATCGACCATCCGGTTTGGTCGCCTGATGGAAGGTGGATACTTTTGGATCGGTTTAAGCCCCAAGGTGGAGATATTTGGTTGATGGAGAATTTTGAGTGATGGGCGATACCATGTACCGCCACGAGGCATGGTACGCAAACTGGCGGCATTCTTCTATGGCGGCATGGCCTTCGTCATTATTCAGATCATCAATGGGATCTTAGAGCGTGAAGTATGATCAGTTTGGAAATTGAATCGGGTGATTAACGCAACCAGCGCCGATTTAATCCCGATTCGTCTAAAGCTAATGCTGGGCGGCAGTCTATTGCTCGTGTCGGCAGCGGCCTGGGTCGCCAGTATATCGATGATGGGTGGGATGGCCATGGGTGTATTGGGCTTTGTGTTGGTGTGGACCGTGATGATGGCGGCCATGATGTTCCCCTCCCTAATGCCCACCGTATGGTTGTTCGCCACTGTGGCCCAGTCCAGATCGCAATTTGGATACCACCCGGCGCCCACCCCACTGTTCGTGACAGGTTATCTTGGAGCGTGGATGCTGGCGGGGGTTGGGGTGGCCCTGATGAATGCCGTCACGGATGTGGCCATGGGCGGCTGGCCAAGGCCGGTGGTGGGGGGAGCACTGATCATTGCGGGCCTGTATCAGCTCACCAGCTGGAAGGCCCAATGTCTGGGGCATTGCCGCTCGCCGATCCAATTCTTCATGGATCACTGGCACGACGGCCTGCCGGGTGCCCTGTTAATGGGGGCTCATCATGGGCTGTATTGCATGGGCTGCTGTTGGGGATTGATGCTGGCTATGATCGCGCTGGGGATGATGAACCCGGTTTGGATGGGGCTGATCGCCCTGCTGATATTTATGGAGAACGTCACGCCGTGGGGCGAGCGCATGGCCTCAATATTTGGAGCTGCCCTGGTAATAATCGGCGTGGGTATGGCGTTCGGGTTGAATATGGTCTTTTAATAACAGGAGGGATGTGAAATGGATAAACCGCAAAAGTGGACACTCAATATAGAGCACTTGATGGTCTGCAGCTGCGACTGGGGCTGCCCCTGCGGGTTCCAGGCGCCCCCAACATACGGCACCTGCGAGGCCGCCCTGGCTTATCGCATTGTCGAAGGCCAGTATGGCGATGAGTCGCTCAACGGTCTGGGGTGGGCGCTGGGGGCCGCGTGGCCTGGTCCTCTGCACGAGCTTAAGGGGCGCGGTGTGGTGTACCTAGATTCGCGGGCGGAGGGGACCAAGCGCGAGGCGCTGGAGGCCATCGCCACCGGGAAGGCCGGCGGGCCAATAGGTATCTTCATGTCTACTATAACCGATGGGCTCGAAGTGCTTACGGCGCCGCTCGAATTTAAATTCGACGGCAAGAATAGCCACTTCCGGGTGGGGAATGCCATCAAAGTAGCGTTTGACCCTATTCTCAATCCCGTTACGGGGGACGAGCACCATGTCAGTATATTATTGCCGGATGGAATGCTCGCCAAGCGCGAGGACCACTTCTCGGGCAAGACCTTCGATGTGAGCGCACCCGGGCTAAGCTTCAGTTATTCCGGGCACACGGCGATTGCCATGCAAAATATTTGGCATGGCCCGTAATCATATAGTTTGTGGTAAAACGGGGGGAATAACATTCCCGATTATTTTCCCACCCAGTAGGATACCTTCAATGCCACGAAATCATCGGGCTGGGCGCGGAAAAGCTCGCCCATGTCACGGCTGAGGTCGAACGTGCCGGGATTGTCGAAGTTGTAGCCATTACGGGTCCATACCAGATAGGCCGTTGAACCAGGACTGAACTCCCATCGCAGCACTGCCGTCCCCACCAGCGCCTTGAAGTTGAAATCCGGATTGGCGATGGCGAACGCGTCACTGTCGTCACCTCCCGTGGGATCGATTATATAATCACCATCATCATTAAGGGTGATGGTTGATGACTCATGGCCGTACTCGAGGAATTCGTACCGCTCCGGTTGGGTGAATTCCTTGAAGCGCGAGTAGCTGCCGGCGGAGACAAACGGCTGGAAGAAAGCCTGTAGGGATAGCTGCGGCGTGAATGTGTAATTGATGCGGATGTCGGCATATACGGTCTGTTGCTCCAGTTGGGCCACTACGTACCGTGAGCCGAACATGGCGCTGTTTTGAGGGTCGGCAACGGTGGTCACATACTGATCAGTGGATAGTCTGCTGGAATATGATGGGCCGAAACTGACGTTTAGCCGAGCGCCAAGCTTCAGTTCCGTGTTGGCGCTATATGAAACTTGAGACCCTCCGGCATCATCACTGCTCATGCTATAGTCGATATTTCCTACAATATCCTTGCGCGAATCCGAGTCGTAGCCGAACTCCAAATAGAGACCGGAAGGGGAAATGACCCTGGGGCCACCCCGAAGTTTGCTATTGCTCATTGTCTCGGGAACATAATCGAAGAACCAGTTGAATCCCCAGTAGTTCACTGCGCTAAAAAATCCCATCCAGATAAACTGTTCACCGGTTTTGACCATGTCGAAGTCGTGGTTACTGGAATAGGCAAAATCCGTGCGGAAGGAGCGGTAGTATTTGGTCGGTTCAACCCAGCGATACCCCACCACCAGATGCTTGTTAATCAGATCGGTCCGCGAAACAATGCCTAGATCGTTAGTTTCAAAGCCGGGTGAGATAACGCCCAGGGAGCTGTTCACCTGGATATTGCCGCGCTCCTTGTTTAACATGACGCGGCCCGCAAACCCCTTGAGGGCGGTGAGGCTTGAATCGAGGGTCACCTGGTCCGCATCGGGCCGCTGGAAATAGTGGCTGGAGTTACGTTGCAGGCTGGTGATTTTGTTCCGGCTGCCTCTCACTTCCGAAATGCCGCCCCAGTAACCGAGAGCCCAATCCCTCTCAGCACCGAAGAAGCTCCAGCCATCCAGGCCGGCCGTCAGGGCTCGCTCAGCCAGGTCATCGGAGAGAGTATAGGTCCCATCGATTCCTCCCAGCGAGCTACCTGTGAAATTTCGCTGGGTCAGGGTGGTGATAAATCCGATCCCTATGCGTCCGTCATCTATCTCCTTCTGCGCCCTAAGTAGACTATAGGAAGAGAGTGGCTCCACCTGTTGCTGAGCTTTCACGCCATCGAGGTAGAACTCAGCGAATTCCCGACTGGTAAGCGCTGACAGGACTCCTATGGACACGCCGTTCTTCAATTTACCGCTCAACTTGGCGGCGCCGAGAATACGGGTGTTGGGTGGCCGGTTCAGTGAGTCGGAATCGACGTCCACGTATCCTTGGGGGGAGCGCCCGATTCGGCGGGAATAGAAAAAGCTGGGATTGCTCCAGTCAAAGCCCCAGTTGTTGGTGGGCCCCCCGCGGCCAAATCTAAAAATTGACCGGCCCTCGACGAAGAAAGGCCGTTTTTCATCGTAGAATGTTTCAAAGGCCGAGAGATTGATCACCGACGGGTCCACTTCCACCTGGCCAAAGTCCGGGTTCAGCGTTACATCCAGGGTCAGGCTGCCGCCAATGCCCAACTTCATATCCGTGCCGAGGCCGAACGAACCGTCCCTGCCATTGAGGAACGGGTTGCTCTGCTGTGAGGGCAGATTGCTATAGGTTGATGATAGATAGGGGAGAAAAGATCGCCGCTTCGGGGCATCGATACCCTTTATCCCATGTAGTGTGGCAGCTTTACTCATGAGGCCGCTCTCGGTCAGGGGGATGTACACATAATAGTCCCACTCACCACGGCGCTTGATGAACCGCGTTGGGAAAATGCCCCAGGTGTAGGTATCCTGCTGATTGAAGCGCAGTTGGGAATAGGGGATGCGCAGCTCCGCCACCCAACCCTGGTCATCAATAGAGGTTTTGCCTTCCCAGATGGCATCCCAGCTCAGATCTGTCCAGCTATCATTGTAATAGGATTCATCGCGAATGGCGCCGGAAGGGTTGATCTGGAACGAGTAGCCGGTTCGTTTGTCGTGGTAAGAATCAATAATCACTTCAAAAAGGTCGGAATTGAAATTATCATCCCTCCGTCCCATACGGCTAACAATGGAGTCTGGACTACTGTCCCACATGCGGGCTCCCACATACAGGGCATCATCATCGTACCCGATCCATATCTCGGTCTTTTCCGTACCTGGCTCGCCGTTATTGGGGATGTACTGGACAAATTCTGTGTACGACGGACCGTTGTATAAATCCTCATCGAGTATACCATCGAGGCGCAAAGGCGCGTCAAGGCGAACTGCATGCAATTCCCTGATACGATAATCTTCAGGGTCATAGGCGCCATCGCCAGCAGTGAGTTGGCCGATCAGCAGTAATAGAATCAAGGCACGAAACATAATCCCCCCTCATTAGGAGTTGTCTACCTGTTATATAGAGGGATTAAACCTATCAAAGGTTGTCAAGAATGGGGATGAACCTGGAACTAACCCAGCACCGGAATGCTCCTCTCAGTCACGTTGTAGAAGGGCTACATTGATACAACCGGGGCCTTTTGCTATCCCTCCACTTATTCACCCATATATTGGGCCTGTTCGCCTGAACTACCATGATGGCACAACAGTCACTACCATCAAAGTGCCTCTCCTAAGGTCCGCCACGTCAGGTCCAGGGTGGCTGGATTTTCAGCCCCCGGTTTCGCGCTGGGATTTTGGAGGCAGGCTATTGGTGTAGGATTCCTCTAACTCAATGATGGGAATGAAAAAAACATGGAACAGGACTTGGAAATATTAAAGCTCCGCCCCAATTTCAGGATCAGTTCGCCAAACTTTCTGTCGATTGATCGAAGTGTGTGCGTAAACTTATTGTTCAATTATAGAACATCGGGGTGGTCTAAATGTTTATATGCGGCGACGGCCGTTTCAGCTGTTTGATCAGTGGTTGCCATTTAGTAACCATATAGCGAACAACATGTTAGGAGCAATTCAATGAGCGTCAAGCTACGACTGAGTGTGATGATGTTCCTTCAATATGCGATCTGGGGCTCCTGGGCGCCGGTATTATCAGCCTACCTGCAAAATGACCTGGGATTCAGCGGTACTCAGATTGGTCTGATTTACAGCCTATTGCCGCTGGCCACCATTATCTCACCTTTCCTGGGAGGGCAGATCGCCGATCGCTATTTCCCCACCGAAAAACTGATCGCCCTGTTACAATTGGCTGGCGGCGGGTTTCTGATTCTGGTTGCCTCAACCACGGATTACACCACCATGATCTGGCTGATGTTGATCTATTCTATTCTCTATGCGCCCACCCTGGCCCTGACCAATTCCATTGCAATGATCAACCTGGCTAATTCCGAAAAAGAATTCGGATCTATCCGGGTATGGGGAACAATCGGTTGGATCGTTGCCGGTCTGAGCCTGGCTTTCTGGCGCAGCCTGGCGGAGGCCCAACAGGTCGCAACCATCCAGGGAGATACGCTGGTACTGGCGGGGATATTCTCCATAGTGATGGGCCTGCTTGCTTTTGGCCTGCCCCACACCCCTCCACGAAAGGAGGGCTCCAATCCCTGGGCCTTCCTGGAAGCGTTGAAAATGTTGAAAAACAAGAACATGATAATTTTCTTTGTAATTGCTTTCATTGTGGCCACGGAATTGCAGTTCTATTACGTCCTGACCGCCCCATTCCTGACTTCTGATCAGATCGGTGTAGCCAACGCTAGAGTTTCCGGAGTAATGGTGATCGCCCAATTGGCGGAAATTATCGTTATGGCGTTTTTGCTGCCGCGCTTCCTACCGAAGTACGGTATTCGCAAGGTGATGCTCATGGGTATTCTGGCCTGGCCGCTGCGCTATGCCATCTTTGCCATCGGTGGGCCCACCTGGTTGGTCCTAGCCTCCCTGGCGCTCCATGGCTTCTGCTATGTTTTCTTCTTTACGGCCGCCTTCATATATATGGACCAGATAGCTCCCAAAGACATCCGCCACTCCGCCCAGAGCCTCATTACCCTGATCCTGCTGGGCTTTGGGAATTATTTGGGCGCTCTTTTTTCCGGTTTGGTGCAATCTATCTTTACCAGCGCTGAGCAGGGGACCAATTGGACCGGCGTGTTCCTGGTCCCGTTTTTCCTGACGATGCTGTGTGCCGTCGGATTCCTGATCTTCTTCAAGGAAGAAACCAGGGAAAGTCTACAATCAGCCTGACGGTGATAATTGGTTTCAGTCAAAATTTCTAGGGGATAAGCAATTATGGCGGACAAGAATAGAATCGGGATCGGGTTTATCGGCGGCGGCTTTATATCCCGTTTCCACCTGCGGGGCATGATCGCTGTCAGGGACATGGATGTGATCGGTGTGTTTGACAAGCAAGCTGAAATAGCGGAGAGCGCGGTTGCCCTGGCACGCTCTTTAAATCTAGGTCCGGCAAAATCATATTCGAGCATTACCGCCATGGTTGCCGATCCGAACATCGACGCTCTGTGGATCTGCGCCCCCAATTTCGCCAGGATTGAGGTGATGGAAGAAATTGCCGCCGCCGTTGGTTCGGGCAAGGGATCGTTGATTGGTGTGACCTGTGAAAAGCCATTGGGCCGGAATGTGAAGGAAGCCCGCCGGATGCTTGCCCTGGTGAAACAGGCGGAGCTGCTGGATGGCTACCTGGAGAATCAGCTGTTCGCGCCAGCCATCGTCCGCGGCCGGGATATCATCTGGAAACGAGGCGCAGCGGTTACCGGGCGCCCCTTCCTGGCACGGGCGGCGGAGGAACACAGTGGGCCCCATATGCCCTGGTTCTGGGAAGGGGAACTTCAGGGTGGAGGGGTGCTCAACGACATGATGTGCCACTCGGTGGAGGTAGCCCGCTTTCTGCTCACGGAACCGGGAGCCCCCAGAGATTCGCTGACAGCGGTAAGCGTCAATGCTTTCACCGACTGCCTGAAGTGGCAACGGCCCGAATATGCTAAGCAACTCAGCGATATGAGTTCGGGGAAAATAGATTACCTTAAACGGCCGGCGGAGGACTTCGCCCGCGCCCTGGTGGAATACCGGGATAGTGACGGTCAGCGCCTGGTTGTGGAAACCTCCACATCGTGGTGCTACGTGGGCGCCGGTCTGCGGTTGAGCATGGAGTTGCTGGGCCCGGAATACTCAATGTCCGTCAATTCGCTCGATACCGATCTGAAAGTATTCTTCAGTCGGGCAGTAGCGGGCAAGCAGGGTGAGGACTTAGTCGAAAAGCAGAACGCCGAAGTAGGGCTGATGCCGGTGGTAGGCAATGAAGAAGCGGGCTACGGCTACGAATGGGAGGACCGTCACATGGTGCAGTCTTTCCTGGCAGGTAAACGCCCCGATGAAAATTTTGATGATGGCCTGGCCGTGACGGAACTGCTGATGGCGGCGTATATGAGTGCGGAACAAGGTCGAACCATCGCATTCCCACCCGAGGGACTGGATGACTTTATTCCCGCAGTGGCCAGAGGCGTCTGGAATCCAAAAGAAAGGTGAAATGATGATCGCTCATTTGGGTAAAAATGAGGTTGCCATGGTAGGAATCCTGAGCCTGTGGCTTTTGCTAGCCATGGCGTGCTCGGCCGGCGGCCCAGGTTCGACACAAGATAAAGAGGAGCTAACAGCCTACGAAGACGTCCGGATCAAACAATTTCCCCTGGCAGTGCAATGCTGGACCTTTCGGAAATTCACATTTATGGAAACCTTGGAGAAGGTGAAGGAACTGGGCATAGAAAATATACAGGCTTACCCAGGGCAAGTGTTAGGCCTCCCGGGAGACAACCGTGAAGCCAAATCCGATCACCATATGAGCGCGGAGCAGGTTGCACAGGTAAAACAACACCTTGAACGGCTGGGGCTGCGACTGGTGGCTTATGGTGTGGTCGAGGAGAAGCATCTGGTGGCTGAGGGTGAGGTCAAGGAGGAGAATAATG
>JACZSB010000066.1 GCA_022574435.1 Fidelibacterota bacterium | reverse complement strand
GTATTCACCTTCTTAACAACGGTTTCCAGCCTGCCGGCCGCCAGGCCGCAAGTAATCCTGCAAGGCGGTTTTGTTACCCCCCGCAGCGACCTCAGCGCCGACGATGCCCTGGTCTGGCGGGCGCGGCTGATTGTGAATCAGCGCCTCAATGACCGGCTCAGTTGGGACTTATTCGGGGACCTCACCCCCGCTACCCTCACTCGCCCGGCGGGGCTGTGGCTCTACTCCGGCCGGGTGAATTATCGCCTGAGCACCACCTGGCTGGCAGCCCTGGGACGGCAGCAGTTCTGGAATGCCCTGCACACGACCCGCTTCGATGGTATCGCCCTTACAAAAAAGGTTACCGCCTCCGGCCAAAGCCGCCAGCTAAAATTTTACGCCGGCGTCACCCCCGACAGTGAAATCGCCACCGGCTACAGCCAGGGCGGCCAGCCGGTCTTCGGGGGACTGCTGCACATCGCTCAGGGCAGCAGCAGCTACGGGATCCAGGTCTGGGGTAATTATCGACGGGACCAGTTACAGACCTACCTGGGCGGTGGCATTCGAAAAAAATTGGGCTCCTTGTCCCAAGTGGCCGACCTGGCCCTGAACCTGTCCCAGGCCGCGCCGGAGAAAATCAGGCTGCGCACCGTTTACCGCCTCTCATCCCGGGCGACCGTGCACCTGCAGTACCGCTACGCAGGCCAATTCACTATCAATCCCTACACCTGGATCTCTGCGGACACCTCCTTCGCCCCCCGCCAGGTGGTATCGGCCGGCGGCCGGGTAGCACTGGCGGATCGGGTGCTGGTGCGCCTGACCCTGAGCCAACGCCTGGGTGGCAGTCAGGCCCAATACCTGCTGGCCGACATATCGTGGGGCGGGTTGGCGCTGGCCTGGCGGATGAACACCCAATCGCTGTATGAAGGCCACTACACCCAGCTCAGTGCGCGGAAGAGCATCCGGGGCAAATTGCAGGTTGGGGGCAGCCTGGGGGCCGGGACCTATTCCCGCTTCGATGACGATTCCCCAGCCGTGAAAGACATGGCGGCGCAATACAGAGATATCAATCGGGGGGCCACTGAACAATCCACACTGGCTGTAACGGCCTGGGTGCAGCGCACCGGCGCCGGCCGGCTGGGATACCGGCTGTTCACCCAGTATACCCGCAACCGCTTCTTCAAGGCCGATGGACGAGTGGGTTTGCAGATGACCTATGCCTTTTAGGACCGCCCGATTCGCGCTATTGTTGGCTGCCGGCACGGTATCGATTTTGCCCGGAGCGCAGGATGCCGTCGACCGGATTATCTTCCCCCACAACTTCCACGTTGAGGATATGGGGATGGAATGCACCGATTGCCACGCGGCGGTCACCACCAGTACCGCTCTGTCCCACAACATGCTCCCTGCCATGGATTTCTGCCTCGACTGCCACGATGGTGATACCGCCCCGGAGGAATGTGCCCTGTGCCATACCCAGCCGGATGACCCCGGCACCTATGACTGGGCCCCCACCATCGGCTTGCAGTTTCCGCACGGTACCCACCTGGCCCAGGGCGTGGACTGTGAAAAATGCCACTCCGGTAAAGCTGGGGCTGAGGCCCTGGCACGCCGGATACTCCCCCCCATGGCCCTGTGCATGGACTGCCACTCTACTCCCATAACGGATTCCGGTTGCCTTATCTGTCACGCCTCCCTCGAGGGCAAGCGCCCGGCCAATCACACCCCGGACTGGCTAGAAGTCCACGGGCTGTGGGCCGGCGGCAGCGGTTACGATGATTGCAGCATGTGCCACCAGGAAACCGATTGCGAGGCTTGCCACGCCCAGGCCCAGCTTGAAAAACTGGTCCACCCGGCCAACTATGAATTCCTGCATGCCGGCGACTTTCTGAGCTTCGAGAAAGAGTGCAGCACCTGCCACCAGCAGCCCCGGGAATGTATGCTCTGCCACTTGACCCAGGCGGTGATGCCGCTCAGCCATAATAGCTGGGGCTGGGTGAACGTGACTCATGGCGACGGCGGCTTCCATGCTGAAGAGGCCCTGGATAAATCCGACTATTGCTTGGTATGCCATGAACCGGGTATCGATAACACTTGCCAGAAGTGCCATGCCCACTAACCGCCTGCTGCTCTGCCTGCCGGCGGTGCTGCTGGCCACCTTTACCGGCTGTTCCGAGCCCGCCAGGGATATTACTCCCCACCCTGCCGGCTGGAGGGAGCTCCACCCTGCCCGGGTTCGGGCCACCAATTATAATTTCACCTCGTGCGGCCAGTGCCACGGCGCCGACTTGGCCGGTGGCGAGGTGGCCGATGGTTGCAGCCGCGAGTCCTGCCATACCGCCGAAGAAAGCGTCTACTCCTGCGACAACTGCCACGGCTTTACGAACAGCGACCCATTCGAGAATGTGGCCGGAGAAACATCCACCGACATCCTTACCGTCGGCGTGCACACCAGCCATTACACCGCCGCCCACAACCTGACCAGTAACGTCACCTGCGCCTCCTGCCACATCGTGCCCGATTCGGTCTGGGCCGAGGGGCACATCGACACCAGCGCCTACGCCGAAGTGAATTTCGGGCCTCTAGGAGATGTAGCGGCGGTGGGCACCGTGACCAGTTGGGACCGCGACACCGGCACCTGCTCCAATATATACTGCCACGGCGACTGGGCCTACGAGAGAGCCGATTCAACCGGGAAATTCGTCACCGGTAATAATATCACAATGACCTGGACGAAGCCCGTTGAGGGAATTCTGTGCGGCACCTGCCACAATTTGCCGCCAATGGGCCACCGGGAGTTATTTGGACTCAGCTGCGGCGATTGCCATTCTTCCGTACTAAGCGCTAACGACATGACTGTGATCACCGGACTGAAAAATCATATCAACGGGATGAAAAATCTGCCATGACCCACAGGCGAGTGACTGCCTTTGGTTAGTCAAAGCGCGATTAGCTTTGCAATAGCCCGTGTTCGCAAGAGAGCGCGCGCGGTTAATAAACTGTCTCCCTTTGCCCGACAGGCTTTACGATAACAGAATCCCCTGGTTAGGTAAAACCTTGTTTTTGAACTGCCCCAGGCTCAGGAAACCGTGGCGAATTTAGACTAAATCATTGTAATTTCGGTTGCTGCAGCTACGTACGTTTTAATCGTTTCTTGATCAATCCAGCTTGCTGGACTATAAATAAAATTGCTAGTGTTCGGGAGAACCACCATGGATAGCGCCAAGCTCATATTGCAAGGTAAGGAATACGAACTGCCAATAATCGTCGGTTCCGAAGGAGAGATCGGCATTGATATTTCCAAGCTGCGGGCCCAATCAGGCGCCATCACGCTGGACCCCGGCTATGGCAACACCGGCTCGTGCCTCAGCAGCATCACTTTCATCGATGGTGAAAAAGGCATTCTGCAATACCGCGGCTACCCCATAGAGGAGTTGGCCCGGGGCGCCCGATTCGTTGAGGTGTGCCACCTGCTGATCTACGGTCACCTGCCCAGTGAAAATGAACTCACGCAGTTCCGGGACCAGCTGATCCACCACAGCATGATCCACGAGGACATGAAGAAGTTATTCGAAGGGTACCCACCGACAGTACATCCCATGGCCGTGCTGTCATCCATGATCTCCTCCATGTCGGCCTATTACCCCAATTCCGGCAATGGCGAGGATGTGGATCTCAATATCATCCGTCTATTGGCGAAGGCTAAGACCTTCGCCGCTTTTTCCTACAAGAAATCGATCGGGCAGCCTTACGTCTATCCCCGGAACGACCTGAGCTACCCCGGCGATTTTATTCACATGATGTTTGCGGTGCCGGCCGAGCCGTACGAGGTACCGCCGGTGCTGGAGGATGCCTTGAACTTGCTGCTCATACTGCACGCCGACCACGAGCAGAACTGCAGTACCTCCACCGTGCGCATGGTAGGCAGCAGCCAGGCCAACCTGTTTGCCTCTATGGCCGGTGGGGTTAACGCCCTGTGGGGGCCGCTGCACGGCGGAGCCAACCAGAAGGTCATCCAGATGCTGCAAATGATCTACGATGACAACGAGGATTATAAGAAGTATATCGAGCTGGCCAAGGACAAATCATCCGACTTCAAGCTCATGGGCTTTGGGCACCGGGTGTATAAAAACTTCGACCCCCGGGCCCTGATACTCAAGGAATCTTCCGATAAGGTGCTGGAACAGCTGGGAGTCGACGACCCCCTGTTGGAGATCGGCAGGAACCTTGAGCGGATAGCCCTGGAAGACGAATACTTTATCGAAAGAAAACTATACCCCAACGTTGATTTTTACAGCGGTATTATATATCGGGCCATGGGCCTTCCCACGAACATGTTCACCGTCATGTTTGCCCTGGGCCGCCTACCGGGCTGGATCGCCCATTGGAAAGAGATGAGCGAGGATCCCCACGGCCGTATTTATCGGCCGCGGCAGATCTACACCGGTGAAACCAAGCGGTCTTTGAAGCCGATCAATTTGCGCTGACTCATTCCTGCCCCTATTGCTTGGGAAGTTCTCTCCATCCCTGTCAATAGCGGTGATGATTCAATGTTCGCGGGCAATTGACCGCCAGTAACCCACCAGCATGGATATCGTTCCGCTACAGCCAGCCGATTATCAGAGTATCGTGTTCTTCACCGGCGCCGGCATGTCTGCCGAAAGCGGCATACCCACCTACCGGGGCAAGGGCGGCATCTGGACAAAGTACCATTGGGAGCAGGTGGCCTGCGAGGAGGCCTTCAGGCGCGATCCCGTACAAGTGCTCACATTTCATCGTGAGCGTCGGCTGGGGGTAGCCGCCTGCCGGCCCAACAGTGGCCACCGCGTAATTGCCGCCCTGGAGCAGCAGCACCCCCGGGTGACTGTGGTGACCCAGAACATCGATGGGCTGCATGGGTTGGCCGGTTCGGGCCGGGTCATTGAGCTGCACGGTTCCCTGTGGCGGCTGCGCTGCCCGAGTGATGGACGGCGGCTGGAAATAAATCCGGATAGCGACTACCCGGACCGTTGCGAATGCGGCGCCTGGCTACGGCCGGATATCGTTTGGTTCGGTGACAATTTGGATCAAGATGTGATCAACCTGGCCATGGAAGCTCTTGCCGGGTGTGATTTATTCGTGTCGGTGGGCACCTCAGGCACAGTCTGGCCGGCAGCCGGATTGCCGCAGATAGCCCGCCGGAACGGGGCCTATAGCCTGGAGATCAATCCCGAAGCCAACGAGAATTCCCGCCTCTACGACCAGGCTTACCGTGCACCGGCCACCCAGGTGCTGCCCCGGCTGTTCCCGAGTGTAACGGGACCGGTGCGGGCATAAAATTCCCATCAACGGCAGAAACCAGGCTCCCTCAGGCATTGCCCGGAACGCTGAAACCGTGTAGCTTGTATTTTGGCTCGAGCCAACTTTGGAGTTTTTGCATGGCCGTTTCACAATTGAAAAACTTGGCGTCCCGGCTGCTGTTGCCCGGGCTCATATTGATCCTGTCCTGCGTACCCCGGTCAAAGGTGGATATGATCCTAACCGGTGGCACGATTCTCACCATGGACCGCTATTTACCCCCCGCCCAGGCGCTGGCAATCGTGGACGGCCGCATCCTGACTGTGGGCCGCGAGGTAGAGGTTCGGGCCTTGGCTGGTCTGGGCACCAAGCGTATCGATCTAAAGGGGGCGGTAGTGCTGCCGGGGCTAACCGACAGCCATTTCCATCTGCTGAGCTTCGGGCGCTCGCTCAGTGAACTGCAATTGGCCGGCACCGCCTCGATTGAAGAGGTAGCCCGGATGGTGGCTGCCAAGGGACGGGAATTGCCGCCGGGCGCCTGGATCACAGGACGGGGCTGGGACCAGAACGACTGGCCGGTGAAAGAGTTTCCCAACCGGGGTATGTTGGACAAGGTGGCGACCGACCACCCGGTTTACCTGCGGCGGGTGGACGGCCACGCTCTGTGGATCAATACCAAGGCCTTGGTGCTGGCCGGGATAAATGATGAAACCGTCACTCCCGATGGTGGTGTCATTTTCCGGGACGCCGCCGGCCATCCCACCGGCATCTTCTTGGACAACGCCATGGATTTGGTCAGCCGGGTTCTGGCCGAGCCTTCCCGGGAAGACATCCGGCGCTGGCTGCTGGCAGCCGTCGAGCGCTGCAACCAGGTTGGGCTGACCGAGGTGCACGACGCCGGCGTGGATGGACGCACCCTGGAGGTCATCACCGAGTTGGTGGACGAAGAGCGCTTCACCATGCGCTACTACGGTATGCTGGACGGCAACGATTCGCAGCTGCTGGAGCGGCATTTCCTGGCAGGGCCGACCTTCAACTATAGGGGCCGGATGACTGTGCGCACAGTAAAATTCTACGCCGATGGCGCCCTGGGCAGCCGGGGGGCGGCCCTGCTGGCCGATTATAGCGATGATCCCGGCAATCGCGGGCTGCTGGTCACCCCGCCCGGTGAACTCAAGAGGCTGATCGCCGCCACCCTAAAGGCCGGTTTCCAACCTGCGGTGCACGCCATCGGGGACCGGGCCAACCGCAGCACATTGGACATCTACGAGGCTGTCCTGCAGCAATGGCCCGATTACGACTTGCGCCCCCGGATCGAGCATGCCCAGGTGGTTTCTCTGACCGATATTAAACGCTTCGCCCGGCTGGGGGTAATTGCGTCCATGCAGCCCTCCCACGCTACCAGCGATATGTACTGGGCCCAGGACCGGATTGGACCCCAGCGCATCAAGGGGGCTTATGCCTGGCGGCGCTTCCTGGAGGCGGGAGCCCGGATCTGCGGCGGGTCTGACTGCCCGGTGGAAAAGGTAGACCCTTTGCTGCAGATTTACGCCGCCCGTACTCGCCAGGATACCACCGGCTGGCCGGAAGGCGGTTGGCAGGCTGGACAACGGTTGGGGGGACTGGAGGCGGCCAAATCGTTGACCACCTGGGCCGCCTATGCTGCCTTCGAGGATAGCCGGCGGGGCAAGATCGCACCGGGCTACGACGCCGACCTTACCATTCTCTCCCGCAATCCCCTGCGGGACCCACCGGCGGAAATACTGCAAACCACCGTGCTGATGACTATCGTGGGTGGCGAGGTGGTCTGGAATAACCGGCCGGCCTGGAAATCAATGCCCACCACAACGGCCGGCCAATGATACCGGGTCCCCACGGCGGATGAACCGGTAGACTTGAAGTGTCGGCGCCTCACACCAGCCAGGCGGTGGTGCTGCGGACCATCGAATATTCCGATACCTCGCTCATCGTCCGCTTGTTCACTGAAACATACGGTAAGGTAACGGTCATGGCTCGCGGCGCCCGCCGGCCGAAGCATGCTCTGCATGGCGTGCTGTCTGTGCCCCATCGCCTGGCCGTGGATTATCGCCATAAGGACGGCCGGGATATCCAGACGCTGGTGGGAGTGGAATTAGCAGATAGCTATGCCGCTCTGGCCGGCGACTTGGCCCGTAGCGCTGCCGCTTGGCTGCTGGTGGAGATGCTCGACCGGGCAGTCCAGGTCGCCGATCCTCTACCGTTGCTCTTCCGGCTGATAACCGCCTCCCTGGAGCAGCTCAATACGACTAGCGGTGATTTTACCACGGTGGTGCATTTTTATCAGCTCCATCTGGCCCGGCAGTTGGGCTATGCTCCCCAGCTGGAAAAGTGCCCCCGTTGTGGCCGCCAAGTGCAGACGGCCGTCCTGGATCACCTGGGCGGCGACCTGGTCTGCGTCCGCTGCCTCCCGTCGGGTTCGTTGCGCCTGGGCAGAGCGGCCCTGAGCTATTTGCGGGACTTGGCCGCCACTCACATCAGCGAGCTGGACAGCTTGCATCCCGCTTCCGGCGTTCGGCGGGAAGTAGACCAATTCCTGCTGAAATATCTCTTTATCCACGTGGATGGTATGGACAAATTACGGTCCCTGAAATTCTGGCGGCAGGTACGTAAATGAGCAGTATTGAGAATCACCGTTTTGACACTGAGAATCTGGAGCTGGGCTCCGGCCCAACTGGCTGTTACCTGATTCACGGATTCACCGGCACCACTTACGAATTGCGGGGTCTGGCGCATTTTCTGGCGGATCAGGGTTACCGGGTGTCCGCCCGGTTGCTGCCCGGCCATGGAACAACCATGGAGGAGTGCAACCTGGTCAAGGCTGAAGACTGGCTGGAAGAGGTAGAATATCACTTCACCGATTTCATGCTGGATTGTGAGGCCGCGTTCGTGATCGGCCTGAGCATGGGCGCCGGACTGGCCCTGCACCTGGCCGCGCTTTTCCCGCTGGCCGGCGTGGTGGCTATGTCTCCCGCCCTGGTGCTCCCATCATGGAAGCTGCGGCTATTGCCTGTTACCTCGCGGTTCAAACCGATCCTCCCCAAGGCCCAGGTCTACGCGGACCGTAACCCGGACCAGCACCTTTATTATGGCTACCCCGGCTACCCGGCCAAAGCGCTGTGGCAGATGATGCGGCTGCACCGTCACATACGGGCGGAGCTGGGCAATGTAACGGCGCCGGCCCTGATAATGCACTCCCATGCCGACATCACCGCCCCATTCGTTAACGCCCGGCTGGTGCACGAAACCATCGCCTCCACAGACAAGGCGCTGATTGAATTTGAGCAATCCTCACATATGCTACCCGACGACACCGAGAAGGAGGCTGTCTGGCGGGCAATCGGTGAGTTCGTCGCGGCTCACATACCTCAGCAAGCTGATGCGTTACCAATACCTTAGCCCCGCCGGCCGGGACATGTTTGGCTGGCAGAAACCCCAGTCGACGGTCATCCGCACCCTGCTGATCATTAACCTGGTTATCTGGCTCCTAGTGAGCCTCACCGGCACCGAGCGATTGATCTTCCCAATGTTGGGGTTGGTACCGCGCTATGTGATCTATGATTTCATGCTGTGGCAACCGCTGACCTACCTGTTCCTCCACGCCGGATTCTTGCACGTGGGAATGAACATGTTCGTGTTGTGGATGTTCGGTTCGGAGCTGGAAAGCAGTTGGGGTGGAGTTTCATTCCTGCGCTACTACCTGGTCACCGGCATAGGCTCGGGACTGGTGACGGTGCTGCTTAGCGCTAACTCGCCCATACCGGTGGTGGGCGCCAGCGGGGCCATCTACGGTGTGCTGCTGGCCTATGGCCTGGCTTACCCTAACCGCCTGGTGTACCTGTATTTCATGTTTCCCATCAAGGTGAAATATTTTGTCGGTTTCCTGGCGGCTGTGGCGTTTTGGGCTTCCATGCAGGCCGGCGCCTCCCCGGTGAGTCACCTGACCCATCTCTCGGGAATGGTCATCGGCTGGGTCTACCTGCGCGCCCAACGGCGGACAGCGGCGCCGCAATTGATGGAGCGGATCAAAGACTTGAGAGTAGCCCGACGCATCGCCCGTGAAGTGCAGGAAAACCGGGAAGATGATCTTCTACGGCGTCAGGTGGATGAAATACTGGACAAGATCAACACCCGGGGCTATGACAGCCTGACCTCGACCGAGCAGGACATCCTTTTCCGGGCCAGTGTGCGTTTTTCACGCAAAACCGACAAGGACTGACCACTTCACCTTATCGCCGGCTCAGCGCCCGGCAGATGACGGCCGACGAAAAATGAAATTAAATAACAGGAAGGGAACGATGCGCAAAACACTATTTCTTCTATTGATCGCCCTGACCGGCGCAATGTTGAGCAGCGCCTCGGCGCAGTCGGTCTCGGTGATCATCACCGAAAAGACCATCAACGACTTCCTGGCGGCCATGGGGCCGGTAAAGGGCAAGGGCCAGGGCGCCCGGAGAATCAAGTATAGCTGGACCGTGACCAGCCCCACCATAGATTTCGAACCGGGCACAGCCGGATTTATGGCCAACATCAAGGTCAAGACCAAGATCATCACCCTCACCGACAAAGTGAAGGGCCGCCTGAAGATAGACTATGACGCCCGGACCAACAAAATAAAGATGCAGGTGGTGGAGGCCAAGTTCCCGGTCTATATCAATGTGTTCGGAACCAAGGTGAAGCTCGCCACCCTGGACATCGGCAAGTATTACAAACCCAAGTTTGAGTTCAACGGCCCGGAGCCTGTGCAAAAGACAGTGCAGGTCGATATAGGCGGCGATGCGCCCATCAATATCGGCGTGACAGTCAGTGGTCGCGAAATCCGGATGGAGAAGGACCAGCTGCGGGTCTCGGTGCGCCTGAGCTACGCAGCCCTGTAGCCGCCAGGTATCCCGCTCAGGCCGGCCCTACTGCGGAATCGCGCCTACCGCCAGCCGGTCGGCCCGCTCATTCTCCCGGTGCCCGGCATGCCCCCGCACCCACTCAAACTGAACCTGGTGTTTGTTTATCAACTCCAGGAGACGCTGCCACAGGTCCACGTTTAGCACCGGTTTACCCTGGCCTTTGGTGGCCGCCCGCCGCCAACCGCGGGCGATCCAGTTATCCAGCCAACCCTTCTCGAAGGCATCCACGATATAGCGGGAATCGGTGTGCACGGTCAACCGGCAGGGCTTGTTCAGCGCCTCCAGCCCCCGGATAACGGCGGTCAGTTCCATGCGGTTGTTGGTGGTGTCCTGCTCCCCGCCGGCCAGCTCCTTTTCCTTTCCATCGAATCGCAGGATGAGCCCCCAACCGCCCGGCCCGGGATTACCCCGGCAGGCCCCATCGGTGAAAAGGTCGACGCGGGGCAGATCAGTCATTGCAGGGTTTAATTACT
>JACZSB010000065.1 GCA_022574435.1 Fidelibacterota bacterium | reverse complement strand
CCATAAATTCGGTCAATGAGTCCTGGCCAAGCGGCCGGCGGGGCAATGCCTGTACCAACACCGACCGCACAAGGGGTATACCCTGGAGCGATACGTTTTTTTTCATGCTGGCAAAACGTTGCCGTTAAATTCAATTGGCGGAGAAGGTGCTGATCCGGCGGAAGCGGTGATGGCCCGGACTTGGCTGGTATTGACAATAAAGGAATAAGTGGGGCGACCGGATTGAGCCCGTCCCTTACGAGGTTGTAAGGGCGCCGCCCCACTCATATTGAAATGATACAATATTAGTATACAACGATAAACCGATGTATACATAATTGTCACACTATTTACGCTAATATACAATGCTCGTCGTCCGGGTGCAAGCAAAACAACGCAGGTGGCAAACTCATTTCAGCCTGTGGTTTCGGCTTCCAATACGGCTTTCAGGCTGACCATGATCTTGGCTTCCCGCCGGGCCAGGACCGCCGCCACCTCCGGGTCCTCACACATTACCTGAAAAACATCTTTGATAATTTGCTCCTGCGTGGCGGGGGGAACGGATCCATCCTGCGCGGTTGCGGATTCTAGTATGATTTTCTGTACATTGGCTAGCGAGCGTACCGCTTCACCGGCGGTTTTGAACTTGAGCTCGGTGGCGGCGTCCATGATTCGGGAACGCAGGTTGGTGAGTTCCGCCATGATCTGTTCTTCCCGGCTGCTGGGAAGCGATTCAAGCCGGCGGGCATAGCCCTGGCGCAGCTCCTGCCTCAGTCGCCGCCAATCTCCCGTTTCCATCCAGCCATCGATGGTATGTTGACGCGGTCCCCCCTTAAGGAGGTGCCTTTTTCGCAACCCGGCGACGATCTGCTCCACCGTCCGGCCCTGGCAATACATGGCAAACGCCGCCACTTGCAGCCGCGCCGCGTAGCCCATTATTTGAGCCAACCCTCCACCAATGACCACAGCTGTCCGCCACCCATGCCCGCCACCGCCAGGGTGCCGAACACCACGCCGGCCGCCAGGGTATGGAATGGGTGCTCGCGCATCAATTTCACCAGGCCCCATTTAGCTTCGTCGGAACCGTGGTAGCGCATATGCTGCAGCCGCCAGTGGAGCATGTCGGCCCGAAAGGCGTGGAACTGCGCCTCAAGGCGGGCCAGGCGGGTAGTCTGGTTACCGGAACTGCGGGGCACGGCGTTCACTCCTCACGCAGATGCTGGATGGCTGCCGCATCGGCTACTTTGCCGGCCAACTTGGTCCGCTCCCGGAAATATTCCAACAGATCCTGCACCGCCAGCTGGAAGGTATCGGTCAGGTCTTTCTCCTTTTCGGTGGGGTGCACCACTTCCAGCAGCTTTTCCATCAGGGCCTGCTGCACTCCCGATTGGGCCTGGAGGGTAGCCAGCAGTTTTTCCACATCCGGACTGGGTTCCAGCAGCAGGGCCTCCGATTCGGCCGCCAGCGTCTTAATGGCCGACAACTTTTCTACCAGTTTATCCTTGGAGCGGCTAGGCCTCATGACAGCGATTCCTCCTAATTGATGCTTGCATGGACATTCCTTTCGTGGGCTATATCCGGCGATTATGTGTTCTGGTGTCCAGATTGGCAATAGCTTTCCGCAGGTACACCGGCACCAACGGCGCTAAAATTGTCAGGGCATACATGAGGATCACCCTGGTATGGGAATCCAACGTATAAAAGCCCTGGGCGTGACCCTGGAGCACTACAGCCGCCGCCAGAACCAATATAGACGACAGGTAAGTACGGTAACCTGATTTCACAAATGGCATCTGCTTTCCCCTCCATATTTTCACATGCTAAATCCAGCAGGACATTACACAGAACCATAGCGCTTCGTCTTTCGCCCGGTACGCCAGTTGCGCCAGGTGCGCTAAAAATCCAGCGTCCGCCCCGGCGCCGGATCGGCCTGTGGACTCAGGACTACTCTGTTAGCCTGTATAAATCGCGGGGCTTCCTTCAGGCCGGAGCTACTACGCTCCACTTGTAAATCAAGCCTTGATTCCTTAGTTTCAAGCCGGTCATAAACCATGGTTTAGGCCGGCTTGGCAGCTACTATCGAGTTTAGCAAAAGGAGAATCAGATGGGATTTCTGGATCGATTCAAATCGGCGGGGAAGAAGGCTCAGGACAAGGTTAAAGAGGCTGTGGGCGAAGCCCAGGAAAAACTAGCCGACAAGGCCGCCCAGGCCCAGGAGTCGGCGCAGGCCCACCTGGATAGCGCCCGGGAGAAAGCCCAGGATGTTATTGAGGCCGGCAAGGAGAAAGCCGCCGAATTATCGGACAGCGCTAGAGAAAAAGCCGCCCAGGTCCAGGAGGCCGCTCAAGCCCACCTGGACACCGCCAAAGAGAAGGCCCAGGAGGCTATTGAGGCCGGTAAGGAGAAGGCCGCTGAGGCGGTTGCCGCCGGCCGGGAAAAGCTGGATGAGATTAAAAAGAGCGACGAGACCTAGCTCCCGCCGCCAGGGCACAGACCACAGCAAAATTTATTTATTTTCGGGATAATTTAGCCCGTCAGCCTGCCCGGACGATCCGCTCGTAAAAGTCCTGGCCCCAATCGGCCAGGTCACGGCCCATCACCGCCACCGAGCCCCATAACCCCTGGGCAGCCTGATGATAATTTTCTGGCTGGTGGACTTACCGGCCCCGCTGGGACCCAGCAAGCCTAAATTTGCGCCGTCGCCCACGGCCCGAGCCTCCTAAATCCGCAACAACGGCCTGGTCAGACAGGTAGGTCCACCGGTCCCCTTGGCCGAGATTTCCCGGCCGTCATAGGTCCGGACCTGTACACCGGCGGCCTCCAGCCGTTCCTGGGTCACCGGGTTGCCGGCGATCATGATAAGGTGCCGTGGAGCCACCGCCAATATATTGCAGCCCAGGGTGTCATATTCACTATCGGGGACTTCGATCAATTGCATCCCCCTCGAAAGCAGGTATTGGCGGAAGGGTACCGGCATCAGCCGGGAGTATACCACAGCCAGGTTGTGATCCACCATGCTGATGATCGATTGCAGGTGCAGGACATCGTGGGCGCCGTTCCAGTGAGGCAACGGTACCGGGATGACCCTATCCACAAGGCCGCCCAACAGCCTTTCCAGCTGCTGTATGCCCTCGGCGTTGGTACGGTAGCCTTCCCCGATGGCCACAGTCCGTTCATCCAGCCACAGCACATCCCCGCCTTCCAGGCGGCCCTCACCAGTGATGGTTCCCAGGATGGCAATGTCATGGCTGCGGCAAAATTCTTCCACGGCTCGTGGTTCGCCGGACCGCTCAGCCTTACCCATGTTGCCCAGCACCACGCCATTATTGGAGACTACGGCCGGATCGTGCGTATAGATCGAATCCAGGCCGGTATCATCGTGCGGTGGCAGGAATTGGAGCTCCGCTCCCGACTGGGCCAGCAGCTCACCGAACCGGTCATAATCCCGGCAGGCACGATCGAAATCAGGCGGCCCCAGGTAGTTCAGGCCCCGCCATTGAGACTCAACGCCCGCTTGGCCGCCAAATGCATCCCGGGGGTGTTTTAAAAGCACCTGCCGCATTTCCCCAACCATGGATTGGCATCCGATGTTCATTACAATACTCCTATAACTCTGTAATAACCCTTGGTTGCCGCTACAATTCTGGTGGCCGGTAGTTCAGGCGGTGGAAAAATTCGAGCACCGGGCCGGGTCGGGAAGTTTTAGCGATTAACCTAATTGAGCAGAATTTCAGCCATGTCTTGCTCATTAGTGTCGGTGGGCGACTCGATAATGCGACCGATTTCCACCCCGCCCCGGTAGAATATGGTAGTGGGCACTAATTTGATATCGAATCCTTCCTCCTCGTGAACAGGACCATGTTTATCGCGGTCCAGGGCTATCAGAGTAACCCGCTCCGCCGGGTATCCCAGGTAATCCAGAATTTTATAGACCCGGGGCACTTCACGCCGGCTGTCCTCGCACCAGGTGCCCAAAAAAATCTTGATGTCAACGTCTACCATCGATTCGGCCAACAGGGCCAGCGTCAGGGTGTCCAGCTGGTATCCGCCATATTGCTCATCGAACCAGGTCCTGTAGGGGTCATCGCCCAAGGCGCTGCGCTCAATGGGCCCCAGCAGGATTGCTGCCGGCTGGTTTTCCTTATCAGCATCCAGCGCAGGTTGCGGCCGGGCCCGTTGATTATTACAGCTCGCCACTAGAAGGACTAAAGCCAATTGCCGCCACATGGTTTTCACCTGGATTTTTAAAGATACCATTGGTGTTGAAGTTAACCAACCAACTTTAGGCAGTAAACCGTTAGCTGCCGTAATGCTCACATTGCAGGTATTGGCATCGTTGGTGCGCACTGCCTAGCTTTGACCCCCGGCCGGTTAAGCAGGAATCGCCCAAGACCCCATGACGGCTGGCCGCAGCAATATGCCACCACCGGACTCAATTGAAAATCTTGAGCTTGACCGGGAGGAAAACCCGGGCTATTACAATTTGGCCGATACCTGTGCCGAGCTCGAGAAAGAGCATCGTCATCTGCAACGACAAATTGAGGACGCCCCAAATCAGGTCAGCGCGGGTCAAAGACCTCGCCTGGTGCGGCATAGGCTGCTGGCGGAGCGGCAGCGCCTGGAGCGACGGGCAGATAATTGGGAACAGGAGTTGCGCGCCTTTCTGGTACGGCCTTACCTGGCCGTGTCGGGAGCCGAAAAGGAGCGGCAATTCTCCCAGGCCCTGGCCCGCTTGACAGAGCACGGCCGTCGATTAGCCTCGCTCAGGGACCAGCTGGCCCAGGGGCTGGACGCTCTGGGGAAACTCAAGCGTCCCCCCCGAAATCATTTTCTGGGCAAGGTAGCCATATTTATGGCGCCCATCGCCCTGGTATTGGTATTATTGTATCTGTACCGGGAAGGTTATTTTAACCTGCCCCAGTAGCCCAACCAACCGGCGGATGGGCCACCGGCAGCTGCTGCCCCGCCTGCAGAAGTAGCCCCGGCGGCCCGGCCCGGTGTGCTTCAGGAACCGGCGCCTGAGGAGCCATCTACAGTCCGGCACCTGCCGATGAACTTGGAAAAGGGCGCATTTCGCCTGCTCGCAGGTGAGTTTTTACGGTAACTTTACCCAGCTCATTACAGGGAGGTCAACGGCCCGCAGATTGAGGGCCTTGCTCGCTGGTGCAGCGCAGATTGCTGTCCAGTCTGAAACGGAATTATGATATGGGCAATCCAGAAGGGGGTTTCCAAATGAGTTTCACGCGACAGGTCTCATTTATAGTACTGTTACTGCTGGTGGTATTAGCGGTGGTTTTCAGCAGCCAGATCTTGGTAACCAACCAGCGAGGCCAATACCAGATCAAGCAGGCCGCTATTGCCGGCACTATGTCTGTACGGATGGCACCCGGCATGTATGGCCGCTGGTTCGGCGCCATCGACACCTGGAACAAGGCTGAAACGTTCTACTTCACATCCGAATACGATGGCGCCGGCGACGTTGCAGAGGACCGCTCGATGGAGGTTCGGTTCAACGACGGTTCCCTGACACACATATCTGGCACTGCCCGGATCACCATGCCAACCGATGAACAAGACGCCCTCAACTTGATTGTTAAGGAAGGCTACCGGAGTTACCGGGATCTGGAGCAAAAACTGATCCTGCCTACCGTCCGTAATGCCTTGCGATCCACGGCCAACCTGATGTCAGCCCGCGAAAGTTACTCCGAGAAACGGCTGGACTTCATCAACTGGGCCCGAGACCAGATCCAGAACGGCTTGTACAGCACTGAGGAAATCACCAGGGAAGTCACCGATATTGTCAGTGGGGAGCAGGTTACCAGGACCTTCAAACGGATCAAGCGGAATGAAGCCACCAGCGAGCCGATCTATTTGTTCAATCCCATGGCTGGCCTGGGGATTAGCATTTCGAACTTCGAAATCAAGACTTTTAATTACGCCGAAAAGGTCCAGGTGCAGATTGCCGCCCAGCAGGAAGCTCTGATGGCAGTGGAGACCGCCCGAGCCCGGGCCAAAGAAGCGGAGCAGAAGGCCCTCACCGTTGAAGCTGAAGGCAAGGCGGACGTGATGCGGGTCAAGTACGAGAAAGAACAGACCAAAATCGCCGCCGTGGTGCTGGCGGAGCAGGGGCTGGAGGTAGCCCGGTTGGAGCGCCTGGCGGCCGAAGAGACCCGCCAGCGGGATATCCTGCTGGGCCAGGGTGAAGCCGAACGCAAGCGCCTGGTGATGGCGGCCGACGGCGCCTTGGCCCAGAAACTGGAAACCTTCGAAAAGATTCAGGGCCAGTGGGCTGCGGCTTATGCTCAGCGCAATGTGCCCCAACTGGTCATGGGCGGCGCCGGCGCTGTTGGCGGCACCGACCAGGGTACACTGGACTTCTCCCAGGCCATGCAGCTGCTGGTGGCTAAGCAGTTGGGGCTGGACCTTTCCATACCGGCCGGGGCAGGAGTCGCTAAGCAGCCCCGTCAATAGGGTGGCCGTATTTACAACGCCGGCCCCACTGGGCTACCGGCAACAATTAATCATTGCATCAACTATTTGGACCGCCGTCCTGTTAGTAATCCAACAACAGTGTCGCCACAAAACACCCCACAGGGGATATTTTCAGCCGCTGGAATTCAAATTTGCACTGAATTATTGTAGGATAAATTAGTCAAACAATAACCGTTGGCTACAATTGAAGGTGCGATCTTAAAAGGGCCTTTACTGTGTATATTACTTGGAATAATGCGAGGCATTGTGCTAAATGTTGCATTAACTAATTTCCGTTCGTAATATTCGCTGTCCATTAATACATAAAGGATTAGATTATGCCTTTTGAAAAGTTTGTGCCGTCCCAAAAAACTGTAGGTACCCAAAAAAATCCGGAAGCAAAAATGCTTAAAGGAGGCCAGATTTCATTAAACGGCCCCGCCTATGAAAAATATCTGAAAGGTTCCACGCATGTGGAATTATACTACGACCCGGTCACTAAAAGGATCGGTCTCAAGGGCAAGAAGTATGGCACTAAGGCCGCCTTCAAGTTGCGCTCCGTTGGCAAAGGCAAGTCCACATATCGGGTAAATGCCACGCCATTGATCGAGCATTACAATTTACGCATCACTGGTAAAGTGCCTTTGCAAATGGGATGGAACGAAGCCGAAAACTTATTGGAATTAACCTTTTAATATTCACTTGCAGGCCCAAAAAGGGGGCGGTTACACGCCCCCTTTTTTTATTGCCAATGATACGGGTATGGCACAGAAATTATTTATACTTTAGGTTCCTGACCAATGCGGACCGGCGCAACCCGCCGGCGTGTTGAAGACATACCAAGACGCGATCTTAGCTGGAAACATTATCCAAGATACCGAAGCGCGGCAGATTCTACCTTAAAAAAAATTGCGCCCCTACAGGCGTCCCGTATCCCAGCGGCCCTAATGGCCGGCGGCGATCACGTTCAAGGATGAACCGGCTTTGAACCAGTCTATCTGGGCCTCATTCAGCGTGTGCCTGAGCGGCAGGGTCTCCTCGGTTCCGTCGCTGTGATGCAGCGCCATGACCACTTGCGACCCAGGCGCCAATTCGGTCAGTCCCCCCAGGGAAACTTTATCGTCGGCCCGAATCTTATCGTAGTCCTCCGGCTGAGCGAAAATGAGGGGTAGAACCCCCTGCTTCTTTAAGTTAGTCTCGTGGATGCGGGCGAAGCTTTTAACGATGATGGCCCGGCCCCCCAAGTGCCTCGGTTCCATGGCGGCGTGCTCCCGGCTGGAACCTTCACCGTAGTTCTCCTCGCCGATGCCGACCCACCCGTAGCCCTGGTCCCGGTAGGCCCGGGCGATAGCGCTCAACTTGGCCCCCGACTCCCCGGTCAGCAGGTTACGGCCCTCACCAGGCTGGTCCGAGAAGGCATTATTTACGCCGATAAACAGGTTGTTACTGATATTGTCCAGGTGGCCCCGAAATCTGAGCCAGGGGCCGGCGGGCGAAATGTGATCGGTGGTGCATTTGCCCCGGGCCTTGAACAGCACCAGCAGATTCTCCAGGTCGCTACCCTCCCAGGCCGGAAAAGGTTCCAGCAGTTGGAGGCGCTCGCTATTGGGGTTTACGATAATCTCCACCGTGCTCCCATCTTCCACCGGTGCTTCGTACCCCGGTTTTCCCGGGTCGAATCCCGCTGACGGCAGTTCATCACCCTCTGGGGGCACAAGCATAAACCCGCCGTCCCCACCCGGCAGTGGATCGGTCAGGGGGTTGAACGACAGCCGCCCGGCCAGGGCCAGGGCCGTGACAATCTCCGGGCTGGCGATGAAGGACATGGTAGCCGGATTGCCGTCGTTGCGACGGGCAAAATTGCGGTTGAAAGAGTTGATTATGGAGTTTTTCTCCCCTTCCTTCACATCGGTCCGGTTCCATTGACCGATGCACGGTCCGCAGGCGTTGGCCAGCACGGTCCCTCCGATGCCCGTCAGGGTTTCCAGCTGGCCGTCACGCTCGATGGTGGCCCGGACCTGCTCCGAACCGGGGGTAATGAGGAACGTGGTCTGTGCCTTGTAATCGTGGTCCAACGCCTGCTGGGCCACGTGAGCCGCCCGGCTGATGTCTTCGTAAGAGGAGTTGGTGCAACTGCCGATCAGGGCCGCCTTCAGCTCGTCCGGGTAACCGTTGTCCTTCACCGCCTGGGCCATCTCCGAAATAGGCCGCGCCAGGTCCGGAGTGAAAGGACCGACAATATGGGGCTCCAACTGGGAAAGGTCGATCTCGATAATCTCATCATATACCGCTTCAGGGTTCGAGCTAACCTCCGGATCGGCCTGGAGGTGGTGGCGATTCCGGTCGGCTAGATCGGCGACGTCTGATCGTCCCGTAGCTCGCAGGTAGGTCGCTATGCGGTCATCGTAAGGAAAAACGGACGTGGTGGCCCCCAGCTCGGCCCCCATGTTGGTGATGGTACCCTTCCCCGTGGCGCTGATGTAGGCGGTGCCGGGGCCAAAATACTCAATTATCTTGTCCGTGCCGCCTTTTACGGTGAGCATTCCGGCCAGCTTCAGGATCACATCCTTGGGAGACGCCCAGCCGCTCAGGCTGCCCGTCAGGTGCACGCCGATGAGGCTCGGCCACTTGAGCTCCCAGGGCAGTCCGGCCATGACGTCCACGGCGTCGGCGCCGCCCACCCCTATGGCCACCATCCCTAGTCCTCCGGCGTTAGGCGTGTGGGAGTCGGTGCCGATCATCAATCCCCCGGGAAAGGCGTAATTCTCCAGCACCACTTGGTGTATGATGCCCGACCCCGGTTTCCAAAAACCGATGCCGTATTTATTGGACACACTCTTAAGGAAGGCATACACCTCATTGTTTTCGGTGAGGGCCGTGTCCAGGTCCGGTTTTGCGCTTACCTGCGCCCGGATCAGATGGTCGCAATGAACGGTAGTTGGCACGGCGGCGGTCTGGCGGCCGCTACGCATGAACTGCAGCAAGGCCATCTGGGCGGTGGCGTCCTGCAGCGCCACCCGGTCGGGGTTCAGGTTGGTATAGGATTCACCGCGGCGGGGCAGGTCGGCGGGTTGGCTTTCGGCCAGGTGGGCGAACAGGATCTTCTCCGTCAGGGCCAGGGGACGGCCCAGTCGCTGGCGGGCCCATGCTGTGCGCTCTGCCAGCCGGGAATATAGACTTTCAATGTTTTGGAGTGTGTCTTTCATTCGGCCTTGTACTTACTTTACGGCAGCCCGGTGAACCTATTCATGCCCCGCTGGAGGGTCAGGTGAATTTAGCACGAATTGGGGGTGGTCGCGACGCTCCAGGGGAGAAAATGGTTGTCAGGCAGCCGATATATCCAGTTTCTCTACAGCCGCTAAATTAACCTGATCCCTGGCGCGCCACAGATCATAGTTGTCCTGCATGGCCAACCAACTCTCAGCCGAGCGCCCCAGGGTCTTAGACAGCCTCAGCGCCATCTCAGGGCTGACATTACTGGCGCCGTTAACCAGGCGATTGAAAGTTGAAGGCGACACCTTCAGCTTTTCAGCCACACTCCGGCTGCTTATCCGGAACGGTTGCAGATAAATCTCCCGAATAAATTCACCCGGATGGGGCGGGTTATGCATCCTCATCAGTGATAATCCTCATAATTAATGCCGTAAGCGTTGCCCTCTTGAAATCCAAAGGTCACACGCCAATTTCCACTCACGTCAATTGCCCATAGGCCCTTTTGTTTCCCCTTTAAGGGATGGAGTCGAAATCCCGAAATATCCATGTCGCCAATACCCTGGGCAGTGTCGAGGGCAGATAATTGCATTCGTAGCTTCTTTTGGTGTCCCGATTGAATACCTGATACGCTGCCAGTCTCAAATAATCGCTTAAGGCCTTTATGCCGGAACGATTGTATCACAGCCTTAATTTAGCGCGTTGCGCAGCACGCAACAAGAGGATTTGTGCCCCGGCGGATGCGAACAGATTGGCCAGGTATTTAAGAGGGATCGTTAGCTGCCACGAGTTGTTAGGCAGCATCATATCGAATTAGTCCGTCCAAGACAACAAAGCCTCAAGTATCAATGCGTGCGAAACTCGTTATATTGAGTCCGGAGACTGACCGCGACATAGATTTCAAGGATGGTTTGGCGGACCGGCTCTGCTTCTTCAACAAACCGCACATCCATCTTGCGTATCCGAACCTTGGCTTGGTTAAATGCATCCTGGAAGGCCGGGTCTTTCAT
>JACZSB010000412.1 GCA_022574435.1 Fidelibacterota bacterium | reverse complement strand
CTCTCCTTGGTTGAGTGCCAAATAGTACAACTCCCTTTCCCAGGTGTCAAGTGATCGTATAAGATGTGCTTTCTTGGGATGGAAGTGTTTCTGTAATCGAAGGGGTGCCAAAAGGAGCTATCGGTGAGGCTGGAACAGGGCATTAAGACGCAGGACCTGCCCGGAATTCCCAAGGTGGGTCAAGGGAAGGTCCGGGAGCTGTTTGAGGTGGATGGCCACCTTCTGATGGTGGCGACGGATCGTATTTCCGCCTTTGACGTCATATTACCCAATGCGATCCCTCACAAGGGTAAAGTTCTCACTCAGCTATCGGCTTTCTGGTTTGAGCGACTTGAAGGGATGGTCGCTCATCATCTCGTATCGGTCCGGGTGGATGAGTTCCCAGCTCCTTTGCAGCCTTTCAGGGAGGAACTGGCGGGTCGATCCATGCTGGTTCGCAAGTGCACTCCCCTGCCCATCGAGTGTGTGGTGCGGGGTTACCTGGCCGGATCGGGCTGGGCAGAATATCGCCAGAGTGAAACGGTTTGCGGAAACCGGTTGCCCAGCGGACTCGTTGAGTCGGCTGAGCTCCCTGAACCGATTTTTACACCCGCCACCAAGGCGACAAACGGCCATGATGAGAATATCAGTTTTGATCGTGCCGCCCAGATCATTGGCCCTGAGCTTGCAGAGCAGGTTCGGGATCTCAGCCTTCGTATCTACAACCGGGCCCTGAGCGCGGCTGAGATCCAGGCGCTATACAATGAAGGCGGCTGGCCAACCTTAGATACGATACCGCCCTCTGCCCCTGCCGACCTCGCCGCCACTCCTCGCGATCAGCAGATCACACTCACATGGTCGCCTAACAGCGAGGCGGACCTGAGCCACTATGTGGTATATCAGGGAACGGCTGCCGGCTTTGATACCGCCGGGACGGCCGTGGCCCGGGTTAACGCCCCCGATACAACAGCCACTGTGAGCGGCCTGACCAACGGTGTCACTTATTATTTCGTGGTGGCGGCGGTGGACAGCAGCGGGAACCAGAGTGCGGCCTCTAATGAAAAATACGCCATACCAATAGCACTTCCCACTGCCGGCCTGGTGGCCTACTACCCATTCAACGGCAACGCCAACGACGAGAGCGGCAACGGCAATGATGGGACGGTGAACGGGGCGACACTGGCGGCGGACCGGTTCGGCAGTGCCAACAGCGCCTACAGCTTTGATGGGGTGGATGATTATATTGACCTCTCATTAGATGGTACCTCTTTTAGCAGTACGATTACTTTGGCAGCGTGGGTGTTTCGTACGAGTAGCAAAAGGCAGTGGATTATCAGTAATGACTGGAGCAGTAGTCGAGGAAACAATATGAATACCGCTCCGGATGATCATGTATCCTTTCAGGTATCCGTGCCTGGGCAGGCGGCTGTTGGAACAGGGAGTACTACTCCATTACCAGTGTCAGTGTGGACATTTGTCGCAATGACATATGATGGTGCATCGGTAAGGGGGTATATCGATGGAGCAATAGACAATAGTGCCAATGTGTCTGGTAGTTTGTCTGGAACCGGATCATACAGAATTAGTCATCATCCCTATGTTGCTCTAGGACAACGACATTGGGGCGGTCTGATCGATGACATCCGCATCTACAACCGGGCACTGAGTACGGCTGAAATCCAGGCGCTGTACCTTGAAGGTCAGGGTGATACGCCTCCAGCTGCTCCCACTAACCTCACCGCGAGAATCAGAATCGGCGATGAACAGGTAACACTCACCTGGTCGCCCAACAGCGAGGCGGATTTCCTACGCTACCGCATCTATAGCGGTACCTCGACTGGTCCGACTACAAAAGTGGATAGCACCACCGGCGGCATCAACGACACCACCAAAGCTATCGCCGGCCTACGTAACGGAATCACCTATTACTACCGGATTACGGCCGTGGACAGCGCGGGGAACGAGAGCGAATTCTCGGCGGAAGAGAGCACCACGCGCGGACCGCTGATCACCGATCTTCCCACTTCATACTCCGCTACGGTGAACAACCCCATCACCATTAGGGCCACGGTGACCTCCGATTTCAACGAAACGGCAGTGGAAAACGTGTACCTGTCCTACACCAAAGGTAACCAGGCTACCTTCATCCAGGCGTCGATGACTGACCTGGGGAGCGACCACCACTACTCCGGCACGATCCCGAGGGGCTGGGTCACCACCGCTGGCGTGGCATATTTCATTATGGCAGAAGACAGATTTGGCAGCAGTTATTCCGATACGCTCTCAATCCCGGTCCAATACTCGGCGGGCGCCATTTCCACCAACATGGCCAACAGTGCCTTCCGCGATGGTTTCCCCTATGATAAGTGGCGGCTGATCTCACTTCCCGGGGACCTGGATAACAAGACTGTGCTGGGCACCATCCGCGACGAGCTGGGCGGCGCACCGTCGGATTCAACCTGGATGCTATATCAGTATGTGGGGCCGGGCTCGAACGATTATCAGGAGGCTACCAGCTTTGCCTTGGGAGCCAGCTATTTCCTGAAGCAGGTGGGCAGCGAGCAGGCGGTTCAATTCAGACTGGGTTCAGGCAAATCCTACGATCTGACTGGCTTTTCCATCACTCTACAGCCCGGCAAATGGCGTTTCGTCTCGGCCCCCTATCCCTTCCCGGTTGATGTGGATGCCAACCAGTCTATCTTCAT
>JACZSB010000411.1 GCA_022574435.1 Fidelibacterota bacterium | reverse complement strand
GGGTCGAGAAGAGGCTCCTGCTCAGGATACTCGGGACGGGGCAAAAACCCTTCCATCAGGTTAAACCATTGGAGCGTTCCGGAATATATACCCCTGTCAGGGTCGCTTATAGCCGAACCAGCCCCGAAAAAGGTAAATGAAGACATTCCGAGCGTGTCTCCGTCGGCATCTATCGGTCCCTGAAGGAAGTCGTAACCTGCTGCTGGAACCGCACTTCCTATATCGCCGAAGTAGACTGCGTCAATGACGTTTCCGTTATAAATGTATCCTAAAGAAGTGGCAACGTCCGTTCCCACGTAATCATCGGTGTAAACGCCAAGATCGGGATCCGACCACTGTGAGAAATAGAGCGAGTCCAGCCAGGCCGTATCCGGCGTTGCAGGCAGGCCGGTATAGATCACCCGGGCCCGCTTGAAAACCGCGTTGCCCAACGGGTGATCGGCCGCGAAAGCGTAACCCCACATTGTGAGCTGCAACTCTATGCCGATGGCCGGTGAGCCGTAGGACAGGGGTGAGACCTCAATGGTATCAACACGCGTGCTGTCAGGGAAATCGTCAAGGTCACCAGCCTTCAGGCTATCAAAATAAGGTATATCATTAGCCACCAGCCAGAGAGTCTGATCGGCGCCCGGCCACCCCGGGATATCAATGGCGGGGTCGTAAGCACCGTTACCATCAACATCTTTGTAAGGTGCGCCTTCATCACCCGGCCAATTTGCCCAGTCATAGGTATATTGAGCCCGTATAGAACTCTCGTCGCCATCAGTGACATCCGTTAAGGACACCGAATTGCTGGAGGCATAGTCCGCTTTTAGATCGGCAGTCGCATAATCGGGCCGTACCCGCCATACGTGACGGCTAGTGTCCACTGGCGTGTCGGTCACCTTGCCGCTACCATCATATAGGACCCGACCGGCTTTAAGACCGGTGGCATAGGTCGAGCCGTTGACCCTGATTATCGGCTCCTGGCCGTCTCTCACACGAGCGCCCCAGACCAGGCCTTCTTTAAAGATCATACCAGCCGTCCCCTTGGGATAGTCGGCCGCAATCCCCGCACCCGACACCAGCGGGGATTCGCTGTTGCGATCCACAAAGATCAGGTAGTTATTGATGGTAATAGCCACGTTTACCGGCATATGATTCAACGCCTTATCCAGCGAATGGCCCCAACTGGATCCCGCCGCTGTCTCGACATTCCGGGCCAGGGTCGGGGCTGCCAACATCATCACCACGACCAGCGCGTGCGAAATTATACTGCTACCCTTCATAATTGCTCTCCGATTTAATTTTAAGGCAATTAATTGAATTCTTCGCAACCGGTGCGATCTAATCAAGATCACCTGTTCCTTCTAAAAAGTCAGGCCGATACCAACCTTGATCTGCCGCGGGGTACCAAACAGATCGGCGCCCATGTCCCGGCGGTAGTGCGAACGGTTCTCAAGATTGACCACCTCGTACAGCTCACTATACAGTGCCGTATGATTATTAAGGATAACCTCACTCAACTCAGGTGTAGTGAGGAAACCATCGTCATAGGCATTACCGGTACGACCGTAAACATCAAGCACGTGCTGCCGGTTGTACAGGTTGGTAACCAGCAGGTAGGCATCCAGGTTAATGTTACCCACAGCAATGCCTTTGTTGATTCTCAAGTCAGTATTGAACACCCAGGGCGTAGTTGAATTGCCAACCGGCTCCTGGGGGATTCTCTGACGCGTGTCGGTGGCCAGCAACGCGCCTTCATCAGCCGCTCTCTGGCCAAAACCGCCATCAACATGGGTGAAAGGATGGCCGGAGTTAAACGAAAAGAGCAGATTTAGGCCCGTATTGGCCAAAAAGCCCCCTTCGTTGGCGCCAAAGCGGTAATCCAGGTTAACAGTACCTTTATGCTTCAGCTGATAGCTGAGAGGCGAGATCATAGTCGGCACCGGTACGGTAGTAAAATTCAAGGTACCAGCCATGTCGTTGGGGTACGAGTTGGTTCCACGAGCAGAGGTCCAGGTGTAATTGACGATGGCCTGGAGCCTGTTGAGGCGCCTGGTAACCAACGAGAATTCAACGCCTGTGGCCGAAGTGAAATCGCCATTCACATATACCGCCGTATTAGGGGCAACATTGAATATGTTGTCACCGACAGAGATCCACGCCAGCGTCAACTGGCCGACAGTATTGCGCGTGAAGGCGGTAATATCAAAGGCGGCGCCATCCAGGAACTCGTATGAGAACCCTACTTCGAACTGATTAGTTACGATGGGATCAAGATCGAATGCCACCGGGTCGCGAATATAGTTCTGGCCACCAAAGACGGTAGCTATGACACCGGCTCCCTTGTAGGCCGTAGCCAGCTCCGGGAACTGGGCAAACTTGCCGTACTGCAGGTGGAATACGCTCCGGTCAGAGAGCGGGAAGGCCAGGCCCAGCCGGGGCTGGAGGATGCCCTTGGTATCAGAGACTTCCATGCCGTCTTCATCGACACCAAACTGGGCCTCGTCATAGGCTGGATTTTCCGGATCAGTCCAGGTTGCATCATCCAGCGCCATGATATCGTAGCGCAGGCCCACATTCACCACTACGTCACTTAACTCTATCTTGTCATTTACGTAAAATGCCGTATTGCTGGGATGCCTGGCTCCAAATATTCCATCCTCTGCCTTACCGGTCGTTTCATCGCCAAACTCATCGTAGCCAAT
>JACZSB010000064.1 GCA_022574435.1 Fidelibacterota bacterium | reverse complement strand
TGGCGGCGACTCATGGGAGGGTGCCTCCTTCCACCTCGTTGCTGTAGGACAGTTGTCCGAAAGTATCCTTCACTATAATGGTATAGTACCAAGCGACGGCTCCCTCTAAACCACTACTGGCATCGGTATAGATGGTTGTCGTGATATCCGGAACGGTGGCCAGCAGCAGGTAAGTTGATCCATCCGCCCCCGGCACTTCATCCCAGGTACCGTTGCGCCACACTTCGTAACTGCTGAAGGCTTGTGCGTCGGCCTCGGTGGAACCCCAGGAAACCTGGTTCCACACCAGCTGCAGGGTGGTTTTCGTAAGACCGCTATCTGGTATGCTCAGCGCCACCGCGTCCGGGACTGTGAGCAGGGTGTCGCCCTTGATGTTGCTGGGAGCATACCCACCGGCCTGGTCGTAAGTCAGGACGCAGTAGTTGTAGGCCGTGAGCCGCAGCAGGTTGGGATCGTCGTCGGTATAGACCAAGGTGGTGTCAGCCCCTGCAGGCAGCCGCTGGTTCAGGTCGGCCACCTCGGTGCAATTGCCGGTGGTCACGCAATCGGCCACATTGTTACTGTCCAGGTCGGTAAAGGTTTCATCCATATCGGTGGTGCGCAAAACCTGGTACCCGGCGAATTCCCCGGAGGTTTCGTCGGATGGCAGCCAACCCATCAGGAACTGCCAGGCCTCGGTGGTCTCCAGGCTGATCAGTTCCGCCGGGTAGATGTCCCGGGTGGCGGCTGCCAGGGTAACTATGACGTTGGCGCCGCTGGTGTCGGCCACTGTCAGCTGGTAATTATAAACGGTATTCTTGCCGAGGCCCTGATCGGTATATGAGTTGGTGGCGGCGGCCGCACTGGTCAAGATAGTCTGGCCGTCCCTTGTTAAAATGTAGCCGGCGAAGTCGTCCTCGGCGCTGTAGATATAGGGGTCCCAGCCCAGCTGCAGCTCGTATTTGCCTTGGGTGCTGACGCCCAGCGCCCCGGTCCAGACGTCCGCCAGGCTGGGGGTATTGATGGTTACCGTGTTGCTCCAGGCCCGGTTGTCCCGGCTGTCCCGGTGGAGCAGGCGGTAGCTGTATAACCGGCCTTGTTGTAATAGACTATCGCTATAACTGGTGGCGGCGCTGTTAATGTTAAGGGCATTGTCAAGCTCCACATCGTTGGTGTCCACCGTGCCGGCCTCGGCCCGGTAGAGGATAGTCCAGCTTTCGTCCTCTTGCTCAGCGATTACTTCCCAGCTTATCACCGCACTGTACTTGGTCACCGACAGGGACGGGTCGCGCAGTGCCGCCGCCGGAATATTCTCGGTCTGCACGGCAATCATATCGTTGCGCTCAAACAGATGGGTGTAACCGGCCGAATCGATGACGTACAGGTAATAAAAATAGGTCGTGTCGGCTGTTAAACCGCTATCGAGGTAATCTATTAAACCCGGCGTGGGCATGATGGCGGCGATGGAATCCAACGGCGGCACGAAATTGGTGTCGGCCAAGGCGGTGGTATCGAACTGGCCCCGGTGTAGACGATAATACAGTACATCCTCGACGCTGGCAGGCCATTGCAGCTCCACGGTATACTTGGTCACCGGGGGGAGCGCGAGCAGCTTCGAAGGCTGGGGCAGCAGGGTATGCACCAGGGCGGCCGAATCGCTGCCGGTCCCTTTACCGTATATATCGTAGACCCACACCCGGTAATAGTAGTCGCTGTCCTCCAGCAGGCCAAACGGGCTGACACCCGCTCCCGGATCATTGAAATCGGTTGAATCGGGATCACCGATGCTCACCAGCGAGTCCGAAGCAGCGGACACGGTGTTAACAGTATCGCGGTATAGCACGTAGTGCGAGAAGTTATAATCAACTGACTGCTCCCAGGACAGCTCGGCCGAATGTTTGCCGATTTTGGCGGGAGGGTTCAACTTCACCGGCACCGGCGGAAAAGGGCGGTTGAAGGTGTAAAACTTGCGGGATGTGCTGCTGGTATTACCGGCTAAATCCTCTGCGGTGGCCATGAGCTCCAGATAGGAGTCGGCGGTAGTGCAGTCGGGGTAGGCGCTGGTGTTTATTATCAGGGAATATGGCGCCGTGGCCGTAATCAGCAGGGTGTCTCCCTGGGCAACAAAGACCACATTGTTGATGCCGTCGTTGTCACGGGCCAGCACCCGGATGGTCTCCAGCGCGTTGAGGATGGTAAACTCATTGGGATAGGTGAACTTTATTTCCGGTGCGGTGGAGTCCTGGTCATCATCGCCCTGGCAGCCCGAGCCAAGCAACACCATCAGCGGCCATAGGGCCAAAGAGCACCACCACCGGGTTCGGGTCGCGCCTATCATCGCCACCTGACCAACCTTATTTCCCGGCGCGCGGGTAGGCGAAATTCTGCTGGAGAGTGATTATGCCGTATGGATCGCGGGTGGTGACTACCAGCTCTTTGAGCTTCGGTAAGTACTGATAAGTGAGGGTCTCTTTCAACTGGCCCTGGGCATCGAAAAAAGATCGCCGGGTCAGACGATCCTGGCGGTCATAATCGAGGGTAAAAATTTGCTCTACCGTTTCATCAGGAGACAATAAGGTGCCCCTGACACTGCGAGTGCGCTTCTTGGGATCGTAGCTCACCTGGTAAGTGTAGAAAAAGAGCAACTGGTCCAGCTCGCTGAACACCTGTAGTGAAGCAATATTCCCTTCCTCGTCCCTGGTCACAGCCACCTGCCAGTCCGGCTTGACAACACTTTTATCCTTTAGAAACAGGTAGGGATTGAGTGTGAGCAGTGAGAAAGGGTCGTCTTCGGGGAATTCCAGCCTTCCATAGCCCGGCCCCTCCCCACCGAAGTTCAAGGCGTAAATCTGCCGGCCCGCGGCATCATACTGCTGGACACTTTGTAGCCGTCCCTCCTCGGTAAAGATCAGGCGGAAATAAGCCTCGCCCGGTTCCATCTTCTTCTTTTTAAGATAATCCCGGCCCTTTAGCCTGCGCAGATCGAACTCGTTGAAATAGCGCACCAGCGGCGATGTGGCGGCTGCCGGTTGCTGGTGTCCGGCGGACAGCCGTTCTTGTTGGGCCAGCCAGCGCCTCGGCTCAACATAGGTCACTCGCAGCAGATTGCCCCGGGGATCGTAAAGGGCCTGGAAGTGCGGCTCCAAGGCCGACTCCCGGGCCGTTATGGCGCTCCCCAGAACTTCATCCCGCGAGATGGAACTGCTGTAAAACTTCCGGGTATAGCCCGGATGATCGGACGTGAACAGTTGGGCCCGGCGGGCTAATGCCTCGAAATCCCCCTTGATCGTTTGGGCCACGGAGTCCAGCAGCTCCAGCACGAAGTCCTCGGTCAAATCGTTACCGCCCCGGCTGGTGACCCGCCGCCGGGCAGCCTCCCACACGGCGCTGATATCGGGTGCCGGGGCAAATGCCGGGGCCGGTCCCCGCTGCCGGGACTTAGGCGCAGGCGCCATCGGTGCCGCATCTTGAGAGCCGTCGGCAGGACCGGTCTCGGGCTCTTCTTCCTGGGCCCAGGTGGTCGACAGCAAACCGATTACCAGGACTAGCGGCAGCCGGCTCATAAGGCTCGGGCCATTAGTATGAAGATGATCGCCACCATGCTCACGCCCACCATCCCCCCGATTCTCTGGCTCGATTCATACTCAGCCAACCGGCGCTCGATAGCGTGCCATTCCATATCCAACTCGGCCAATTCTCCCGGCTTGACCAATACATGGTGGGTACCGGATTCGATTACGTTCACAATTGTACGGCGTTGGCGGTGGGTCCAGTGGGTCCATTTGAAATCGGAGGGGAAAAAGCTCACTCTGTGCCAGCCGGGGGTCATCGTAAGCTTTTCCTTGATCGGGCTGTAGCCTATTGCCACCCCGTCGATGTATATCTGTACCAGGTCGGTGTCGGTGATAATGCGCAGATAGCCCACGGTGGCCTCCGGCTCCTGGTCCTGACCCGGCAGGGGCGCAGCCACCAGTAGGCCGGCAAGTAATATTTTCAGGCCGCCAGTCACAGCTCCTTGTCCCTTAAGAATCTACCAGTTCTCCGGCTGATAGTCAAGGGGTGGGCCGCATGGGACTAAAAACTGTATGACAAGCCGTTTGTCAGCTCAATGTCGTAGGGCTTGATATCTCCCGGGGGTTCGCTGTCGTAGCGCATATTTACTTTCAGGTTGAGTGCCAGACGGCGGTATACGGTGATGCTGAGCCCCCCATCCCAAATAATGCGATAGTCACTTAGGCTGCCGGTATCCACCTGAAAATAGGCGGTGCTGGACAGGGCCAGCCGATCGTCCACCGCCCAGCGCAACACCACGTAATTGGTGGACCTCAGCAGGGTAACGGTCTCCTGCGCCTCACCGGTGAGCGCTTCCCGCTCCCACATCAAGCCTATTCCCAGGTTCAACCCCAGCGCACCGGCGGTGCTGTCGGCGGGGCGGGCAAATTCCAACCGCAGGCCGCCACCCACCAGGCTCCGGCTGCGCAGGTTTATGAACTCGTTGAACTCCTGCTGCACAAAGCCCTCCAGGGCCCGGCCGTGACGGAGATAACGCACGCCCCGCAGGTGGACGAACCCCTTGTTGATGAACAGGGCCGTGTCCTGGAGGCCCCGCTGGTATTGGCTGACTAAAAAGACGTGGCCGCTGGGAGCCAGGTAGTCAAACCGGAGGCCCCCTTTGAGGTCGACCAGGTTGGAGTTCCCGGCGATAAGTCCCGCATCGGCCGATAGGTCGGAGTGCCAGCCCAGGGAGCTGTCGGCGCGGCGCATGGCCTCGGTGTTGACCTGGCCGGTAAGCAGGGAGGTGAGGAGCAGAGCGGTAAGGTAGACCCGAATCATTATGCGATGAAAAGAAAGATCAGGTCTAACAAGAGTAAGAAATAGAGAAAGAAGAAAGACGGAAGAATAAACTTTGCAATAAAGAAACGATCCTCATAGTGAATTTCGCCAGTTTGAAGATAGATCTGCTGAACTATCTGGCCTTCAGCGAGATTTAAGAAGAGGATTAGAAGTAGACACCAGGACAGAATTGAACTGTAATTCACCAAGACAATAAAAGCTTCGGTCGCCGCACCAAGTATTTTTAAACCTATAATTATTGTCACGAGTCCAAGTAATAATCCAAGAAGTGCTATGATTCTTTTATTTCCCCGGATTGCGTTCAGAGTGGATAAGAGTGTCTCCTCATTCTCGTTGACACGCCAGAAAGGGACCCTCAGGGCCTGAATCGTCGCTTGCCCTCCATAAATGAAAACGCTGATCAACAGACTTGTAATAATAAGACCTAATACCGGTAGGTTGAAAAACATCGGCATCGGATTTTTGCCCACGTCTATCCCCAGCAAATTAATCACACCAAATAATAGACCAAGAACAAACCATAGTCCCACAATCGACCTCAGGCTAAAGCCGGACTTAACGCTGTGGGGTTCAAAGATCTCATCTTTCTTCGTTGCAATCAACCGCTTTTCAATGAAGTATAATCCCAAGGCAGGTATGAATCCATAAAAAATGGTTATTAGAGAAACAGCCAGTCCGGATCCGACCATCGGATTGAAACGATCCATATCTTTCATTGTTGTGACAACAGCAGCGATAAAAGTAATCCCAATCAGGGTTCCTATGATACCGAGCGCTAGAAGGACTTCTTGAAGCCAGCGCAACTTGAATCCCTGGAGCTTAATCCTTTTATTCCCGGTGGTAATAAAGGCGCCGTAATAAAGGGCAAATGCAGGCAGGATGACAATGCCAAACGATATAACATCAATAAAAAGTAGTGGACTGATGTTTGCCGCCATAGGCAAGGAATATATTGTATATCCTAAAAACAAACAGATTAAAATGACTAACCCGAGCAGTGTATATGGAGTCCGGTTTTTCATGATACTACCATTTTCTCCAGTAATAGTTTGGTTATGGTTTTAAACTGCGCTCGAATCCGCGGGTCGCTGCGGTTCAGTCGCATGGCCGTGCGGATGGAGGCGCGGGCGCTGCCCAGCTCGTCGCGGGCCAGCTGCATGGTGCTCAAAAGGTAGTGCGCCGTCGCCAGGGCCTCGTCGGAGATGCTGCCGGAGCCCATCGCCCTGGCCAGCAGCTCCTCGCTCTTTCCGGCCAACTCCTCAACGCCGCCCTGCAGCTGCCCGCGCTGGTAGTAGGCATCGGCCAGGGCCACCAGCAGGTCGGCGTTTGCGCTGTCAGCCAGCAGGGACTCTTCAACAAGGACGATAGCATCCAGGTTATCCTCCAGAGTTTCCCGGGAGAGAAGCTGTTGGCCCCGGACCAGTATCCGGTAGACGTTGTCATCGTGGGCGACTGCTTTCTTTTCAACACGTTTCGGAGCAGCAGACAGCTTGCGAAAGAGCCTGAACGGCCGGACTTCCTCTGCCGTCGACAGCGACATATCCACCACGGCTATGCGGGGGGAAATACCGAGCACGCCGGCGAAATGGCGGCTTAGAGAATCGGCAATGAGCCGCGACGTTTCCTGCAGGGTCAGGGAGGGAATGTGCTGGGAGTAGTGGGTCACGATGTGATCCTGGTCGCGCCGGTAGAGTTCGGAATCCACCAGGTAATCACCATCCGTCTTCAGTAGAGAGCAGGTGATCAGATAGTTGGTGTTCAGTTGGTCACAGATGCTCTTGCGCGAGAGGTTGCGGGTGTCCAGCTGCCTGATCTCGTAGTCGCCAATCAATCTCAGGCCGGGAAATCGTTGCAGCGCTTTGTAAAGCTCGGACCGGCTGGCCTGGAGCAGGATGGGGTCCAGATCAGGGGTTCGAGCCTCAAATTCCAGGATAGCAGTGCGCCTCGATTCACCAGCGAAGGCCCGGCTGAAGCCGAAGATGTTAGCCCTGCTCACATCGGTAGCCACAAACTGAAATGAGAACCCCAACAGCAAGGAGAAGAATACGGTCAGGATAATATTCCTGGCCGTCAATTGTTCCCGAACCGAACCGCCCAGAAGAATCTGTTCCTTTGACGGGGGTTCAAGTTTGGCAGAGACCTCCGCAAGATCAGTTTCCGGAAGCCCATGGGAAACGATGCAATATACCTTGACCTCCTGGCGGACCCCTTTGAGGTTAGGCTGCCCGATATACTTAGTAGTAAACTCTGGACTGGCGGAAATATCACGCTGGACTTTGTCGGTAATCGCGATGCCCCCTACAGCGGCAAAAGGCTCGATACGGGAGGCTATATTGACATCATTCCCGAAAACATCCCCCTCCTTTTCCAGGATGTCCCCCTCGTGAATCCCGATGCGAAGGTTGAGGTCTTCAATCTCTTTGACGGTTCTCTGGATTTTGATGGCGCATTCAACGGCGCGCTTAGAGCTGGGGAAACTTATCAGGACACCGTCGCCAATTTCCTTAAGCCAGCGACCTCCATGTTCCAGCACTATCGGTTGGAGCACCTCACGCTGTTTCTCGATCAGTTCGAGGGCCTTTTCCTCGTCATGTGCGGATAAGGCCGTATAACCGGCGATGTCCGTGAACATGATAGCTGCTAGTTTGCGGGTCAGTTCGCTCACGGTTTCCTAAATATTAGTTCATAATATTTCAAAGAGATAGGAAATTTTGTCGGCGGCCGGAAGCGAGGGAAAAGCCAGCATGCGTATGTACGCCTCACGGAGTCGTTTCACCCGGTCCGGTATTTCTGGAACCGTTGATCCAGATTGGCGAGGTCACGTTGGAGGGTGACCACTCCAATGATGAGTGCCAACGGTGGTTGGCCCGGTTCCTTCCAGGCCAGGCGCAGGTCCCTAGCCGCTGGCCACAGCCACCAGGCAAAGGGCGAACATCGCCAGTGGCGCAATCGCTCGCCAGCCTTCAGGCCGAGCGGTATTTATCGAATCGGTGTTCCACATTGGTAAGCTCATGTTGTAATTCCGTTACCGCCCGGATCATTTCCATGGGGGGCGGGCCGGCTTCTTTCTCCGCCTGGTGCAAAGTGCGGCGCCGGTCAGCAATCTGCTCACTCAGGGTCTCCTTGAGCAACACCGTAAGGCAATCGATAGCCAGGGTCAGCTGCAGCTCGTCATGACCGGCACTCATGACCAGGCGGCTGAGCACCTGTCGCTGCGGCTCCTCCGCTAAGCGGCCCAACACCCGGTTCACATCGGGAACGGTACTTTCGTGCAGCACCGGCTGGATCACCTGCCAGATGCTTTTCAGCGTGTCGTGCCTGAAAAGGGTTTCGCCGGCCTGATCAGCCAGCAGGTTCAGCACCGCTTCATCCTCGCAAAAAGCCAACGCGATCAAGGTCTGTTGCGCCCGGTTGGCCCGGGAAGGTTCGATAATTACCGGCGGGGCGACTTGGTCGTCTTCAGCCTCAGGGTCCCGATGGACGCGCCGGGGCCGGGCCTGGAGCGATTCCCTTAGCCTGCGCTCATCCACCCCCGCCTGGGCGGCCAGTTGTTTCAGGGCCAGCTCCAGCGTCAGGGGATCGGTCAACGAGGCCAACTCCTGAAGCGACTCATCCAGGAAGCGGCGCAGGTCGCCGGCCTGGCGCAGGTCGCCCTGAAAGTGCTTGCGGTGGAACTCCAGCAATGGCAGGGCCTGGCTAACCGCCTCCTTGAAAGGTTCCGGTCCATCCCGGCGGACCCAGTCATCGGGGTCCAGGTCGGCCGGCAACTCCACTATCCTTGGATCGAGCCCCCCCCGCAGCAGGGTATAGCCGCCCCTGATAGCCGCCTGGATACCGGCGCGGTCACCATCGTAGGCCAGGTAGGGGGTGCGGGTGAGCTTGCCAAGTTCCCGGGAGTGGCGCTGGGTCAGGGCCGTACCGGATATGGCCACCACATGTTTTATCTCCGCCTGGTACAACTGGATCAGGTCCAGGTAGCCCTCCACGATGATCACCGTCTCCAGGTCCCGGACAAAGTTGCGGGTCAGATGCAGCCCATAGAGCACCTCGCTCTTGTGGTAAATCGGCGTCTCCGGCGAGTTGAGGTATTTGGCTGGGTCGTCACTGTCGAAGACCCGCCCGGCAAAAGCCACTACCCGCCCGGCGGTGTTGGCGATCGGAAATATAATCCGGCTGCGAAAACGGTCGAACGTCCCCCGCTGGCCAGTGCCGAACAGGCCCGACTGGTTCAAAGCCTCACGGGAGAATTTCTTATCGCTCACTGCCCGCACTAACTGGTCCCACGACGAAAGAGCGTATCCCAGTTTGAATAGCGCTTGGGTTGCAGGGGTGATGCCCCGCTCCTCCAGGTAGGCTCGGACATTTTCGCCCTTTGACCCCTTGAGATTTTTCTGGTACCAACTTGTGGCTAACTCGTGCAGGTCGAAAATCTGCTGCACCGTGGCCTTTTTACGGGGATCGCTGGGGCCGGTAAACTCTACCTCAATGCCCAACTTTTTGCCCAAACGCTGCAGCGCCTCCACAAAGTCCACCTTTTCTATTTCCATGATGAAATTGATGGCGTTGCCGCCCTTGCCGCAGCCGAAACAGTAGTAGATCTGCTTCTGCTGGTTGACGCTGAAGGAAGGCTTGGTCTCGTGGTGAAAGGGACAGGGGCCAAACCAGTTGCGGCCCCGGCGCTTGAGCTGCACATAGTCGCTCACCACGTCGAGGATGTCGGCGTTCTCGCGGATGCGGTCGATGGTTTCCTGCGGTATGCGGGCCATGGGAGTGGCCTATTTTACAATGGGGGAAAGGGGAAAAGTAGCAGTAGCCCCGCCGTTGGCGGGATTTCCGCTACGCTCCAACAGTTGGCAGGAAGCAGTCGGCAGTTGGCGGTTGGCAGTCAACAAGAGCAGGGGGCTTTTACTTCACCACAAAGAACGCGGAGGGTGATAAATATCCTTTTTATGATTTCCTTGGCGTCTCGAGGCCTGTCCCAAGACGGGCTTGGCGGTTTTCCTCTTTAATGTGAAGACCGCGCCCCCAAGAAATCACTCCCGCGGATAGATATAATCGTACCGCTTCCTGATCCGCTCCACCTTGCCATCCTGGCCCAGTTCGAAGACCACGTGCTCGCCATCGGCCATGCGGAAGGTATGTTTTCCCACCGGCGTGAGATAGGTGAGGTTGTCCAGGGCGTCGTCCTCCGGGGGGTAGTTGTACTCGTACAGCACCAGGCGGCCGTTGTGGATCATCACCCGGTACTCCCAGCCCGATGAATCGGCGTAGCGGCCCAGGTATTTCTGCCACACCTTCTCCGGCTTGGAGGGCTTGGGCGCCGGGGTTACGGCGTCGATGATGGCGGGACCCACCAGGTCGTAGGCCTGGTAGCTGTAGCGGTACGGCTTGGCATCGGCGGCGCCGGTCATGACGATGACGGCGATCTTCTCGGCGGGATTGAACATCAGGTGGGTGCGGTAGCTGCTCACCCAGCCACCGTGGGAGACTAGTGTTTTGCCGTTGCGCCGGGTGACGCCGAAACCAAATCCCCGGCCTCCGGACCAGCTTGGGTAGACAAACTGGCAGCGGTGCATCTCGTCCAGTGTGCTCCCTTTCAGGACCTGCGAGCCGCCGGCGCTCCCTGTGCGGAACTGGAGCATGGCGTATTTGGCCATCTCCTCAATGTTGGAGGCGATGCTGGCGGCGGGAGCAATGCCGTTGGTCACCGGGTAGTAGTCATCCTGGCGGCTGCCATCGGGTAGGCGGCGGTCGTAGGCCACCGCTGACCGGGCGCGGTGCTCATCGGTGGGTATCACGGCGGAGCTGGTCATGCTCAGCGGCTCCATGATATGCTCGCGGATGTACTGCTCCCACGGCTCTGCGGAGGCCGCCGCCACCACCT
>JACZSB010000063.1 GCA_022574435.1 Fidelibacterota bacterium | reverse complement strand
AGACAGCCTGGATGCGGCTATGCACATGCAGTTTACTATTGATGTTTCTTGTATGGGATTTAACCGTGTCCAACGAGATGAACAGTACCTGGCCAATTTTGGAGTTAGAGAGCCCAGACGCGATGAGTTGCAAAACTTCGAGTTCGCGGTCGCTTAATGGTTGTGCCAGACTTCCCTCAGGTTTTGGTACCGGACTGACCTTGAGAATCCTCAGTAACTTTTTCACATACGCCTGTGGAACGTCAATTTTCGCATCACCTTGACCAACCTTCTTTGCTTCGATGACTTTCTCCAGCAAATCAGTCATGGGTTTCCCTTCATCCACAAAGATGCGTATATAGCCTTCCGGTTCAGCAAGAGACAGGGCTTGTCTCAGGGTGAGCATAGCTCCAGTTGTATCGTCTTGAGCCTCCAAGGCCAGCGCATGGAGCATCAGTATCTCGATGATACTCTCCATCCGCCTTGCAACCTCGGCTGCCTCTTGAAGCCGCGTCAACAGTCCTAGCGCTTCGTCAGCCCGGCCCAAGGCGATGAACACACGTGCCAGCGCCAGGTACTCGACCTTGCGCAAATAGCTCAGTTCGTCAGCTAGCTGATATTCCTGCGCCCAGCGCGCTGCTGCTGCCAAGCTCCCTCCCGGAGGGGACAGCCACAGCCGCGCCTGGCACCCTGCTATCTGGGCGATAGTCCAGATTGAGTGGCTCCTTTGGGCGAGTTGCTCTGCCTGCTGAAGCATGTCGAGAGCGCCGTTCACGTCTCCCTGCGCCTGTTTCACGCGCGCCAGACCGACGTAGCCGTCTGCTATAACAACCGAGTATCCAAATTGCTTCGCGAGTTCGATGCCTTCCAGCAGATGGCGCGTCGCGCCCTCCAGGTCATCCCACTCATACAGTAACTGCCCCATGCTTATATGGGCCATGCCGGCAATCGGGAAGCGCACTCCTCGCTGGTCATCATGCTCGGCCGCAAATTGAAGGGCTTGCTGAAAGAGCTTGGCTGCTTGGTGGAGATGGCCCTGTGTCACCTCCAGTTGGGCCAGGCCGTTGAGAGCAAGCAGGGTGGTGAGGCCATGTTCGGTCCTTTGGCTGATGGTCCTGGCCTCGGCGTAAGCCTGGCGCGCTGCCACTACATCGCCAATCATCTGATGGGCCATACCCAGAATCCAGGCGATAAGGCTGCGCAAATACAAGTTTTCATCGGGTAAGCGTTGAAGCGCTTGGTGAGAAAGTTTGATTGCGCGGGGGTTATCTTCCTGAACATGGGCGATGATAGCCCGGATAGCGGCCGCCTCACCCAGGAGAGCCTCGAGTTCCGGTTTCCCTTTCCGTGAAATTTGCGCCTTGCAACTGGTTTCGACGTCTTTTAGGCGCGATTCAGCGGCCTCGATTTGCTCGTTGATAAACAAGGCCCAGGCATGGGCGAGGCAGAGTTGGGGCCGGGCGCGCACCAGTTGGTCCGGCAGCGCCTTCAGCCACCGCAAGAGCGTAGTGAACTCACCGTGGGCCACCATTGTTTGGGCAACCTGTTCGATCAGATCTGCTACCCGCTCGAAATCCTCTGCCGCCAGGGCGTGGCCTATCGCTTCGCTTACTAGTTCGTTGTCGGCGTACCACTGGCAGGCCCGATGGTGCAACTCGGGTACCAGGTCGCGCTGGGCGTGGTATAGGCGAGCGCGTAGGAAGCTGGTAAAGAGATGGTGATAGCGGTACCAGAGACGCTTGCTGTCAAGTGGCACAACGAACAGATTGGCTTTTTCCAGTTTTTGCAACAATTGCTGGCTGTCATTCTGCCCGGTGACTGCATCACACAGTGGTCCTGACAGACGGTCGAGGATGGAAGTTCGCAGCAAGAAGGACTGAACCGTTTCCGACTGGCGACTCAGTACTTCTTCCATCAAATAGTCCACAATATGGCGATCGTCTCCGGTGAAGGCTTTGATAAAGGCTGGGATATCTTTGCGACCTTCCATCGATAAGGCTGCCAGTTGCAGTCCGGCGATCCACCCTTCGGTGCGGGATTCGAGCATTCCGATATCATCTGGTGAGAGTCCCAAGTTCATCACTTTATTGAAAAACACAGATGATTCGTCGACGGTAAAACATAGGTCAGAGGCCCGAAACTCGGATAGTTGATTCTGGCCTCGCAAGCGGGCCACAGGCAGGGGAGGATCAGCACGTGTGGCAATAACTAAATGCATTTTCTGAGGCAGATGATCAAGCAAGAACTCAACGATATTATGGATCTCATGGGTATCGATTAGATGATAATCTTCAAGAATCAGAGCGAAGTCTTTCGACACGGGATTAATATCATTAATCAGGGTTGCCAGGACAGACTCCATAGGCGGTGCTTGGGTAGACTGTAATGCCGATAGAGCAAGTTTGCCAATGTTTGCCTCGATTGTTTGAAGTGCGGCAATGACATATGAAAGGAAACGCACTGGGTCATTATCACCTTCGTCAAGTGAAATCCAGGCCACTGGCATTTCGCTCTGATGTATCCAGCCGCTTAAGAGGGTGGTCTTCCCAAAACCGGCCGGTGCAGAAATCAGCGTCAGCATCCGCCCTATCTCCTCGTTCAATCGTTCCGTCAAGCGCGGCCGAGGGACTAGATTGGGTCTTAGCGGTGGGACGTACAGTTTGGTTGTCAGGAGTGGATATTGTTGTACTTCACCGTTGGAAGAATCTTTCTTAGAGGGTGTTACAGTCATAGTGCAATCTGGTTCTTATCGTTCGTGGCCCACTTCAAATTACATTACTGTCCGGTTAAAACATAGACAGTTGCGGTACAGGGTCTCTAATCATTTTTATGGTATTAACGTTCAGGGATAGAATGTCCAGCAGATTGGTTCTCTCTGTACGTCTTCAAAGCAATGTGAGCTTCTCGGGCCTAAAACTAAGAGACACATTTTGCGTTTCCAAGGTTTAGCTGACGCCTCAACTGAAGCGTACAGCTTGGTCACCTCTGGTCGCCATAGGGCAAATTCCCGCCTCAATTCCCTGACCCATTTTGTATTTCACGACGGTAGGTGCATGAACCGAAAATCCATGTGTCGGTGGTTCAATGGAGTTTATCCCGTGTTGCGTTAGGAGTCAGTACTAGACACAACCAGACAGGAGCCGCCAGAAAAATTGCACTCTCACTGCATCGTAGATAAAATCCTCATCGTGACGCGGTGTACTGTCAAGCCGGAGGTCGCGGGTTCGATCCCCGTCGGTCCCGCCAGTAATAACAAGGGGTTAGCGAAAGTGCTGACCCCTGTTTTTTATCTTTGTGTCATGTTTGTGTCAGGTCTACTTTCGCCAGGCCTTAAATAGGCTCTTAAAAGCGTCGATCGTCCCTTGTTTGTCTTCCACCCGGCCCAGCAGCGCGACGCCGGTGAACGCCCCTACAACGTATAGGACGGATGTTAGCATCTCGAGGGTGAAGCCGGGTGCTATGGGTAGGATATAGATTGCACCTGTCAACACGGTGACCGTGGTCCAGGCTAGCAGCTTTCATTGATGAATTCCACCGCCGTCGACCGCGGTTAGATGCCGCCCAGATCAACACTAAAAGCATAACCTCAGCACGGCTCTTGGAAACCACTGCCTAGCCGTTACGTGGCGGAAGCGGAGCGCCCGGTTATAAATCGCTCCAATGCGGGCCAGGGCATGGTGATCCTTTTCACTTATATTTGACGTGCTGCCTTAACTTAACGCCATGCCCACTGAACGCAAACTTGCCGCCATCATGTTCACCGATATCGTCGGCTACACGGCGCTGATGTCGCAAGATGAGCAGAAAGCGCTGGAGCTGCTCAAGACTAATCGGGAGTTGCTCAAGCCGCTCATTAAAGAATTTCGGGGCGAATGGCTGAAAGAAATGGGCGATGGCTCCCTCTCATCATTTTCATCTGCTATCGACGCAGTAGGCTGTGCAATTGCCGTACAGGATATCCTCAGAAGAAACGAGGAGCTGAAGATCCGCATCGGGATACATCTGGGGGATATTGTTTTTGAGCAGGAGGATGTCTTCGGTGACGGTGTGAATATTGCCAGCCGGATTGAGCCGTTGGCCAAGCCTGGCGGCGTGTGCATCTCGGAACAAATCTACCAAACAATCCGGAACAAGCCGGGAATTGAAGCGACATTCGGGGGCGAGCATACGCTTAAGGGGATTGAACAACCGGTAAAGGTTTACCACATAACCGCGGCAAAGGCCGGTCCCAAGAAGGCGGTCGGTGTCCAGTCGCCATCCTTTGGGTCGGGATGGCCGAAATGGGTGGCGGCCGGCATATTGGGGCTCATACTTGTTTGGGCCGGCAGCTCCCTGGTATTCACCTCCCGGCCGGCGGTGGCCAGGCTGGGTCCCAAATCTGTGGCGGTGCTCCCGTTTAACTCCTTTAGTGCTGATACGGAAGATGAATATTTCAGTGACGGCATTACAGATGTTATTCTCACCAATCTATCCAAGATTAAGGATCTGAAGGTCATTTCCCGCACCTCCACCATGCAGTACAAGGGGAGCGATAAGACCATTATTCAGATAGCCCGTGAATTGGGAGTGGCAACGATTTTGGAGGGCAGTGTCCAGCGCGCCGGAGGACGAATCCGGATTGTCAGCCAGCTGATTGATGCCAGGACAGATGAGCATCTATGGGCAGAGACATACGACCGAAATGTTACAGATATATTCGCCATACAGACAGAGATCGCAGAGCACATCGCCGCCGCCCTGAAGGCAAAACTGTTGCCCAAAGAAAAAGATTTACTGAGCCAGCCGCTGACGGAAAATGTTCGGGCCTATGAAGAGTATCTAAAGGGGATCAGTCTGTTGGCGGCCGGCACAAGCATAAGTGGAGCCCATAGATCAATCTTAGAGGAGGCCATAGGAGCATTCCAAGGGGCAATAGATATTGATCCGCTGTTCGCAGCAGCTTACGCCCGACTTTCATACGCATACACCACCATCCATTTTTATCTTGCAGCTCCGCCCTTGATGAAAGAGAAAGCTAAAGAAGCCCTCGATAGGACACTGGAGTTAAACCCCGATTTACCAGAGGGACAGGTGACGTTGGGGTATTACGAAAATTTGGTTAACAGGAACTATGCGGCGGCCCTGTCCGCCTTCGCCAGGGCGCAAGCTGCACTCCCCAATAACAGCGACATCATGACCGAGGTGGCTATCGTTCATATGAGGCTGGGAAATTGGGACGAAGCTCTAGAAAATTTCAAAAAGGCCGTCGAGATCAATCCCCGGTCTGCAACTGCTCAGGACAGGCTAGCAACTGCTTACCTTTACCTGCGCCAATATCCTGAGGCCGAAAAAACTCTTGAACGTCAGACCGCTCTGGCCCCATCCAATCCCTCCGTGTATACAAATCGTATACAACTCTCGCTGCTGGCAGATGGAGATATGGAGAAAGCGAAAAAGATTCTCCATGAAGGTGCTAAATACACTTCCACCTCGAATATAATGACTACGGGGGTAGAGCTAATTCAATACCTGGGCTTCTGGAGGTTTGGCTTACTCGATGAACGGGTAGATGACACCATCAAGGGTTTCCGCTCGGATAATCCGACAAACACAGATCTACGGTACTATTTCTCCCTGGCGCAGCTTCACGAGCTGGCCGGTCAGCCGGCCAGAGCATCGGCCTATCTTGATTCGGCTCTAAGTGTAACCAGAGATATGGTGACCGGAGCGCCAGGAGTCTTCACTGTGCATTCTCTTCACGGATTAGCACTGGCGATGGTAGGGGAAAAGGAATCCGCCATCGAGGCTGGTTTGCAGGCTATGGCACTCATGCCCATTTCCGAATGCCACTGGTGAGGACCTCCTGCTGTCATGGTCATGGCATATATTTATACGATTGTCGGTGAATATGATAAGGCTCTCGACAAATTTGAGCTGCTGCTCTCCATTCCATCCTTAGCATCCGCCGCATGGCTAAAAATCGATCCTATTTTGGAGCCCCTACATGAATTGCCCAGATTTAACACACTGATCAAACGATATGAGGTTAGTTCCTAAACCAGTTTGAGCAAACTTCTGAATCGGGCATCCTTGACGTGGCGCCGATACTTGGATTTCGGAAAGGGCCATATCAACACCTGCCCCCCTCTATTCGTATTTGAGACTGTCCACCGGTTTGGCCCAGGCGGACAATAGTTTGACAGTCTCCAGGGTCACGAAAAAGGCGCCTCCATAATCTGATACCAGCAGAAAGCAGCCTATCACAATTCAGCCCAGCAATACCAAGCTGGGTTTCATCGAGGGTTATACCCTGGCGTTGCAGTTTTAGCCACCGGTCTGTCGAGATCATACCGCTATAGGCGTGCTGCTCTGCGTTAACTGCCTGAACTCCCACCTGATTACATTTTGATCAGGTAATTCCCAGCAATTAGGGCTGGGCTTGGCTATCAATAACCCATATCATTAATAATCCCGTCACTGATGTATTTTGACCAGCAGGCCAACACGACTGGTGGTAGCCGCTGCGCTAAGACGGTTCCGGGGAATCATATTTAGGTCGATGTGAAGTATCTGAGAAAGTCGGACCATGAGAGGCATAGGTTTCGCCGCATTTAGTACCCGGCGATGGATGATGTAACCCCTATCAAGGCAATTTAAATATACCCATTGGGGATCAATACCATCAGAGCGGGCCGAGGGCCTGAGTGCCAGGCCCGGTTACTTTGGCACGGCGAGGACCATGCGATAAGGGACGTTTATCTCAAGCCCCGCCCACTTTGATAGGCCCCCCGGGCGCCTCTATGGGAAAACTACTTATGAACTGTTGAGCGCTCTCTTAAATTAGCTGCCGGTTAGTCCCGCCGGACATGAAGGACTACAGCGATGAACGAATGCCACAAAGCCACAAATAGCATCAATACAATGAGGTAAGAAGAGATGGACTATCCAATGCATCCGGATCTCAAGGTGGGACGGAAGTTTCCCGATTTTGAACTCCCCGACCAAGATGGCGAGACTCGAAAGCTATCGAAGCTTATACGAGGTTTCCCGACGGTCCTGATCTTCAGCCGGGGGTACTATTGACCGAAGGACCGTCGTCAGTTGACGACCTATGCCAGTGAGCTGCAGCCCGAGTTTCGGGTCAACTATTGTAAGATGATCACGGTTTCGGTCGACGACCGAATGAACACGAGCGAGGTGCGCACGGCTCTAGCGGCGGACTGGCCGTTTCTTATGGATCCGGACCGCCGACTGCTGCACGAGTTGGAAATGACGGATACGACCGATCGGGCGCACGGGGAGGTCTACATCCCCTACACGTTCATCCTCGACCGTGATCGAACCATCTACAAGATTTACAACGGCTGGTGGTTTGTAGGCCGCCCGACGAGCGAGGAGATTCGCATGGACCTGAGAGCGCTGATGAGCAAGCGGCCCGACTGGATCTACTCCGACAAGCAGAAGGTTTGAGATATCGCTGGCTGCCAAGCTGACGGCCTAACAGCGGGTAGGAGGCAGCATGGCAAAGGATGAAGGTAGAGATTAATTATCCCCGGAGAAACTGGCGGTAATTATAAGCCCGGGCAATGCAAGGGCCTGGCGCTCGGGAATTGGTCAGATGCTGTCATTCCGGGCGGCAACTGCGGTAACGGGCGCTTGCCTATTAGGGACGCGACTCATCTTCGGGGCAACTGTCCCAACTGGCCGATATCTGAGCTTCAAGATTATGAGGCGACTCAGGCCAAGGTGCTAAATCTCCTGTGGAAGCAGGCGGCTATTTCAAATCCAGGCCATATGTATCGCTGATGTCGAGGGGTGGCATGGGACCGTCAAAGGGTTTGGCGTCCATGACGTACCAGTCAAACCACTGCAGGTGGCGATACAGGACATCCGTGCGACCGGGGCGCTTTGTGTTCCCGTGGCGCTCGCCTGGGTATTGGACCAGGCGCACTGCGGGGTGATCATTCATTTTCAGGCGGCGATAGTATTCCAGGCTTTGGGATGGATGTACCCTGGTGTCGTCCTCTCCGCCAATGATAAGGACGGCGGTTTTGCTTTTATGGGCATGGTAGATGGGGCTGCGCTCCAAGGCCTGCTGCCAGCGATCCTCCAGTTTTTTCCCAAAATGCACATAGAGCATTTCATAGGCGATGTCGGTGCCGCCCACCTTGCTGATGGCGTCACTGATACCCACAAACATGGCCACGGCCTTGACCAGATCGGTGTAGTAAGACGAGAACCACCCTGCGGCATAGCCGCCGTAAGAGCCGCCACCCAGGCCAACACGGCCGGCATCGGCAACACGGATGTCGATCAGGTGCCGGATGCCATCGGCGATGTCATCGAACTCGGTGCCGGCAGGATTGCCGAAATGGGCCTTGGTATGGGCCAGGCCATAGCCGGTGCTGGCGCGGTAATTGGGCAGAAAGACCGCGTAGCCCTGACCGGCAAACACCTGCGGGGGCATGAAGTAGCTGCTGTTCCAGCCGTAGGAATAATGGGCTTCGGGACCGCCATGGACTTTCACAATCAGAGGGTAGGTCTTCTTTGATTTATAGCCTACGGGGTAATAGAGCAGCCCTTCCACCTCCCAGCCATCGCGAGCCTTGTACGAGATCACCTCCTGCCGGCCCAGTTTGCGCTTCGCCAGCCAGGGATTAAGCTCGGTGAGACGCCGGGGCGACCGGCCCGGGGACCAGGAGTAAACATCGGCGGGCACGTCATCCCAGTTGCCGATGAAGGTTAGCGGCGCAAAGTCGCTGGAGAGGGAGATACCCTTGAAAGTTATCCCGGCCTCCCGGGAATTGAGCACCACTTCCCGTTGGCCACCAGCTGCGGGCACCAGATTCAGCGTGTTCCAGGCGCCCTCGGCAGCCAGGTAGACCACGGTCCGGTTATCTTTCCAGCCGGCCCAGGTAACATGGCCCTTGAAATCTGGCTTGGTGAGATTACGGGCCACTCCCGCGTTAACGGCCTGCACCAAAACCTGACTGACGGCATGATCATTCTGGGTCAACGCGGCCGTGTACACCACACTTTGTCCATCGGGGCTGAACTTAAAATTGCCCAACTTGCCGGGATTCTTGGTGAAGCGGGTGAACTTGCCGGAGTTTAAATCCAGCAGGTGGATGTGATTGAAAGCGTACTTGTAATCGACCAGGTTCTTCTCCGAGGCACTGGCGGCGATCAAGTTGCCATCGGGGCTGAACACAAAGCTCCAGATGGTAACATCACGGGTAAGCTGTTTCGAGTCGCCGATTTTCCCATCTTCACCCACATCGATCAGATAGAGATTCCGATGTTTCAGATTTTCTTCATAGTACGTGAAACCGTAGCCCTTCTCTTTCAGGGCTTTCTCCCGCTCCGTCTTGGGAGTTTTGGCAATATAGGCGATCTGTCTTCCATGGGGGCGCCATTGGAAGTCCTTGACTCCCTCCGGTGCGTCCGTGACCTGTGTAGGCTCACCGCCATCGAAAGGAATCGTCCAGACCTGGTCCTTTTTGGCCTGGTCGCTGTGCATCAGGAAGGCAATGGTCTGGCCGCCGGGTTGCCAGCGCGGGGTGCCGGCGTTGAGTTTGCCGGTCATCAGGGGTGTGCTGGTACCGGTTGCCAACGAGACTACATGGAGTTCGGCATAGCGGCTACCCGCCGAATCCGCGACGTCCCGTGATATGGCCACTGTGTATGCGGCCCACTGTCCATCGGGGCTGATGGCAACACTACCGGCATACTTGATCCTAAAGATGTCCTCGGGCTGGAGCGCCTTTTTGCCATAAAGATTATTGCCCGCCGCCGTCAGGCAGAGCAATGCAAGAAGGAGGCTAATATGAGTAATTGAGCTGCTGCGCTTTGTAGGTGCCATGGTATATATTCCTGATCTTGAGTTAAGAGAAGACTCGAGGCAAAAGTACAAGGGCTAGGGGGTATTTCAAGACGCTGTTTTCATCGAAAACAAGCCATAAGTGCAATGAAGTAACCGGCCCCTGTTCTGTGGAACATAGTTAAAGTTATAATCTCGGAACTCAGTTAGCATGTAATAAACCCAACCTGGATTGCTCTTGATTGGTTGGGACCAGAGTCTCATATACATGTTCCCGGCATCCAAGCCTTTTGTACCCAGCGGGGCATAAGCCCGGCCGCATGGGACACTGTCGCCGAACTCCCAAATTTCTCACCCGAACTGTTTTATTTCCAATTCTTTTCACCCGTACAGGGCATCTATCCATGGTTGGTACGATAGGGCATGCAGGACTACAGCGATGAACGAGTACCACGAAGCCACACATAACGTCAGTTCAATGCGGTCAGAGGAGATGGACTATCCAATTCATCCGGAGCGCCGACTGCTGCACCAGTTGGAAATGACCGATACGACCGATCCGGCACACGAAGAGGTCTACATCCCCTACACGTTCATCCTCGACCGCGATCGGACCATCTACAAGATCTACAACGGCCGGTGTTTTGTCGGCCGCCCCACGTGTGAGAAGATTCGCATGGACCTGAGAGCGCTGATGAGTAAGCGGCCCGACTGGATCTATTCCGACGAGCAAAAGGTGTGAGATATAGCTGGTCTGCCAATCTGACGGCCTAACAGCGGGTGGGAAACAGCATGGTCTAGGGAATGTACGCTAATGATGAAATATCCCCTGAGGACATGGAGTCCGGCCACCGTGGAGCATCCGGAGGACGGAACCAGTGCTACCGGGAAATGGCGTAGAAGGGTGGCGCTCTATCAACGGGGCTTGGCACTAGCGAGAAGGAT
>JACZSB010000410.1 GCA_022574435.1 Fidelibacterota bacterium | reverse complement strand
AGGCCAGCTTATCGCCCGGACCGATCAGGACCACGGCAGTCTGGTGGGTACTTTCGACTGCGCCGCCCCGGATAACGGTGCTTTGCAGGGCCGGTTTCTGCATAGGATTCAGGTCGTTCATGATGGGTCTTCTCGCCGTGCCGCAACGGAGCGCGGAATATAAGCCGGGGGCCGGGCCGGTGGCTGCAGGGAATCAAAAGGCCTCATTCATTGGCCACATCGGCCGATCATGAACAGGTGGCCACCTGCCATCTGCGCAGGGGGTTTTTGAGGTTGCTCTTTGCATCAGGTGTAATTATAGCTTAGAATTGACCGCATTTTTCGGTCCCGATGGTGGGTTTTGGGCCGGTTGGGGACCGGTTAGGGGCCAGTCAGTGAGAAGGAACATTACTGCAGTCCCCACGTAAACTCAATGAAGCCTGCATTTTACAGGCCTGAAAACACCCCGGGTTGGGGCGAGAAAAGAAAGTTAGAGGTATCTATTGGGCAGTGATTCCAACCGCGCTTTAGGCAATTACCTGGCTGAAATCAGCAGGTACGAGCCGCTGGCGCCACAGAAAGAGATCGAGCTGACCCAGCGCATCAAGAAAGGCGACCGCAAAGCTTCGAACGAGCTGATCGTCTCCAACCTGCGCTTCGTGGTCAGTGTAGCCAAGAAATTTCAGGGCCAGGGCCGTCCCTTGGAGGACCTGATCAGCGAGGGTAACCTGGGCCTGATTAAGGCCGCCGAGCGGTTCGACGAGACCCGTGGATTCAAGTTCATTTCATACGCCGTCTGGTGGGTCCGGCAGTCGATTCTGCAATCGCTGTCCGAGCACTCCCGGATGGTGCGGGTGCCGCTGAACCGGCAGGGCGACATCACCAAGATCGTCAAGGCCGCCGAGGAGCTTGAGCACCAGTACGAGCGGCCGCCCCTGGTAGAGGAGATCGCCAAGCATGTGAGCAAACTGCCCCACGAGGTGGCCCATACCATCCAGATCAGCCGCCGGCACCAGTCGCTGGACATGCCCTTCTCCGATACCGACTCCAACTCGCTGATGGACGTCATCCCCGATCCGCAAGTCCGGGAGCCGGATGCAGAGCTGGTCCATGACTCGCTGAAGCAGGAGATTCGCTCCGCCCTGGATACCCTCAAGAACCGGGAGCGGGACGTCATCAAGATGTACTTCGGCATCGACCAGGATTATGCCCTGACGCTGAACGAGATCGGCGAGGAGTTTCACCTGACCCGGGAGCGGGTCCGGCAGATCAAGGAGAAGGCCATCCGCCGGCTCCAGCACAAGTCCCGGAGCACCCAGCTGCGCCCTTACCTTTAAGGGTTAGCCCTCGGGAGATTATCCAAAGCCCCCGGCAACGGGGGCTTTTGCATTGGGCCGAAGATTTAAAATCAACCACAGTGCCTCCCCCGAGCAGATCGCGAAGGTATGGGCGGTCAAGGCAACCAAAATGAGCACGAAACGATAATGGCGTCTCTCGGTCCGCCTCATTTTTTCTCCCATATCACCGTAATCCCGTACCGTTCAAATGCCGATGGGCCGACCGCCCTAGCCAACGAGGTTGTAAGTTCAGAATCGAGTAGGTGTATAAAGAGCGTGTCATCTGTTTCCTGAAATAAATAATTACTACTGAGATTTGCATGTTCTAACGACGTATAAACCATTATCGAATCCGCTAGCATACTGTAACGGCCCGATGAAGACCCACTGATTGGGCCCGCAATCGTTCCTGTGCCAAATTCCAAGTTATAGGTTCCATCTGCATAAATCGTCCAATCTGCTGAATAGCCCCAGTCTGGACCGCCGGTCCGATATCGTTCAATCGGTATCCAGTTTCCAGTGATGGGGCTTTCCCCCGGCTCGCTGCAGGAGGTGACCATAGCCACGAAGGCCAGAAATATGATTGCAGATCGGGACCCAATCATTCGTCTCATTGGCACACCCTCCGATCGAAATAAATGCACGTGAGCCAGCTGAACCCGCGGGGTGTGACCGCTATTTCAGCTACTTTTTCTATCACAAATTCTGGCGCCAGACCGATACCGAGTGTATTGCTCGGCCCCTGTCCATTTACTACAGCTATTACCATGCAGAGAAATAACAAATGTAGCGTCTTGCGGTTATCTATCATTAGAAAGCCTTGGTGTTGTCCTCGCTTCTTACCAGACTGGAAACCTGTAGTATTAGTATTTGAATCATCTCTAGCCGGATGAGCTGCTGGTGGAAACAGTTGTTATTCTATCTTTTTCCAGTACCTCCGACATAGACCCCCTTCGGCAATCTCTACAAACATGGAGTCGGTTAAAAACGAATAATGTAGGGTATCCATCAGTTGGTAAATCCATTCATCAGCATAATCGGTACTGTTCAGGATCAGTATTGAATCAGATTGGACTATAAAAGTACCTTCAAGAATATCACCCCTCGATCCGGCGATTGTCCCAAAAACGCCATCAAATCGAAATTCATTGTTCCCCTTAAAATGAAAAGTGCCACTAAAACCGTAGTCGGGAACCTCGCAATTGCCTACGTAAAGTGGGTCATCCTTATTTGATTGGTCCACTATTTCCTCCCACACGCCTAGGAGTGGGCCTAGATACTCTTCAACTTCTTCTTCCTGGCAGGCCAAGCCGCCCATGCTGGTTAAGGCAAGTATCATGATTATGGTCTTGTTGTGCATCACCGTAATTCCTTTTCGGTTATACTTTC
>JACZSB010000409.1 GCA_022574435.1 Fidelibacterota bacterium | reverse complement strand
CCTTGCAAATATCATATCCATATAATGCTCTGTCTCATGCCATTTCCGGCCCCGATATTCATCTGTCTCCTGTCCCTTAAGAATGAACTCACTCCTGGCGAATCCATCGAGAACCATTCTTATCCCATGCTGATTCAATGCGTTTCCTATATCCGGATGAGTGTATTCCTCAACAAGCTTTACAACTCGTTTGGCCTCTCGCTTGTAATACCTATACCCGCGATTCCACAGCAGCTTGATTACCCCTCCGGTTATTAGGGCTCTGGTTTCTGTTTGAATTTGGCCCTTCTGTGTAAGATACGTTATTGCACGGTTAGTCTCCCAATGAAAGAACTCTCTTTCGTGTTGCACCGCGATTTGCCGGTAAAAGAAGACTCTTTCCCGTTTTTCTTCGAAAAACAGTTCCAACTTTGCCCTAGCTCTTTCCTGTTCAGAATCTGGGGAACGATCATTACCCCCTAATAAGTTGTCGTGCTCAGTCATTTTATTATTCTACCGCTACCGCCATAATTGATTCATGTTGTGCCACGAAAGTTCATGATCGCCCGTCCTTTATCCGGGAACTGTGACAGTGCATATTGCGCCAGGGCGGTGATGTCCAGGGCATGGTTTACCGCAGGATTGCAGGCATGAGGGAGCCATCCACCACCTATAAGTTGTAATAGCCGCGGATAATTCCACTGCAGCCGATGACCATTTGATCAGTAATAGTACAGCCCCACACTATGTGGGCCCTGGTGAGGTGTCCAGCGGCGTAACCGGCAAGTATGCTGCAGGGAGACATGTGCCGCCCTGCGCTGGGCCATAGGCGCCGCCCAAGCGCAATTGCGCTCACCCGTTAGCCCTTATCCGCCAGGCGAAGTGCCGCCCTCCAGCCACTGCTCCGGTCCCGATGGCGATATGGTACCATAATTGGGCATTCTTATCGTCCCGCCATTGTCAAGGCGCCGCTTTTGCCCAGGGACCGGACCACCGCGTTATGAAACTCGCGCCTGATACCCTTGATGCGGCTGTTTTCCCGGCTGGGATGCACCCGGTTGGTCAGCAGCACCACGATTAGCTCCTTGTCAGGATCGATCCAGAGTGAGGTGCCGGTGAAACCGGTATGGCCGAAGGCCGTCGATGACAGCAGGTCACCGGCGTGGGCCGTGCTGGAGGCCATTTGCCAGAACAGCGCCCGGCCCGACTGCGGTGGCAGCTCCTGAGGCTCAATGAACATTGCCAGGGTCTGCTCCTGAACCAGGCGGGCACCGAAAATTAGCCCGCCGTTGAGATATAACTGCCCCACTCTGGCCAGCTCGCTGGCAGGTGCGAAAACGCCGGCGTGGGCTGAAACTCCGCCCATGAAATATGTGTTCCGGTCATGGACGGTACCCCTGGTCAGCCCCTCCCGGAAATCGTGATATACTTCGGTGGGTACTATCCGGTCCAGCCATTCAGCCGGGGGATTATAATTCGTGGAGACCATCCTAAGTGGTTCAAAAACCCACTCCCGGGCCAGCTGCTCGAAAGGCCGGCCGGTGGTCATTTCCGCCAGGGCGGTATAGAGGATCATCCCCAGATCGCTGTAAACGTATTCGGTCCCCGGTTCATATTCCAGCTCGGTGGCCAATATATCCGCCAGCACCGCCTGGGGGTCGATGCCCAGGGTCCAGAACTGTTTGTAGGCCGGCAACCCCGATGAATGGGTCAGCAGGTGGCGCACGGTGACCTGTTCTTTCCAGCGGCCGGTGAAGCCTGGGAAATAGTGGGCTACCGGCTCGTCCAGCACCAGGTAGTCGCCCTCGACAAGTTTCAGTCCCACCGTGGCGCCTACCAGCACTTTGGTTACCGACGCCAGGTCGTAAATGGAATTAGTGGTCACCAGCTCAGCTTTATCGTAGGTCAAATAGCCCAGGGCGGTATCAGCCAGCACTTGCCCGTATTGGGCGATGAACAGTTGTGCTCCCGGCGTGATCCGCTGCTCGATGGCGCTATCCAGCACGGCGTAGGCCCGGGACAGGTCAGGGGGTGAACCGGCCGGCTCGAAAGCGCTGGTGAGGCCGCTGCGCTCCAGCCCATGTCCCCGGGGTAACTGCCGGTCCAGGGTAACTGGCAGGCGGCCGGTGATGGGCGCCCGGCCGAATATTGCGTCGGCCATAGCCAGCATACTCCCGGGGGCATAGCTATATCCGGCCAAGTAGGTTGGCACCAGGTCCAATGAGGGCAGATAAGGACTGCCGAAGGTGACCAATGTATATTTGACCCCCCCCTTTGCCAGGGCGTCGAGCAGCGACTGGTGGGACGGGTCGATGCTGCTCTCCCCCTTGTCCATATGGATGCGCACCAGGGCGGTTACCAGGGTGTGTGCCGAGCCCCGTGCCTCCTTGACTAGTTCGGCGATGCGGCGGCCGGCTAGCTGTTCATTGACAAAAATGTTTCGCACCCGTTTAGGGCCGATGGTCCGTTCCACCTCCCGCCAGAAGGGCCGGGTACGTTCTTTTAAGTCATCGTCCATGGAGATCAAAATGTGGGTGTAACCCTCTCGCCGGCCGGGATGGTAGGGAATCAACCCGGGCTGATCCTTTACCAGGGTGATCGACTCGCGCATCACCCCCCGGGCGATTTTATTCGAGGAGCTCAACCCCACGGTCCGCCGCACCTGCTCCCGTGATAAGCGGCCCCGCTCGGCATACAGACCCAGATCCTCCTTAACCTGCAGTATCCGCC
>JACZSB010000408.1 GCA_022574435.1 Fidelibacterota bacterium | reverse complement strand
GACACTGGCGCCTGGGCCGGTTAATCATGTATTACGACTGTAACCGGGTGCAGATATCCGGTGGCACCGAGCGAGCGGACTCCACCCAGGTTGACCAGTTGTTTAAAAGCTTTGGTTGGCACGTGCTGACAATCGATGGTCATGACCACGACGCTATTCGGGATGCGCTGGCGAAGGCCCTGCTTCAAAATGACCAACCGACGCTGATCATCGGGGATACCGTCATGGCCCACGGGACGGCCGGCATGGAGGGCATGGCGGCTACCCACGGCAGCCCCCTGCCGCCGGAAGAAATCGCCGCCACCAAGGAGAAATTGGGTCTGGACCCGGAGGCCACCTTTCAAGTCACCGAGGAGGCGATCACAGAGCTCAGGCGGCGGCAGCCCCGGTTGCGGGATAAGGCGGCAGCCTGGCGTGAACACCTAAAGGAGCGCCGGGGAGAGCAGGAATTTGACGACCGCTGGCGGTCCTTTTTCGAGCCGGTGGATGCCGCCCAATTGCCCTGGCCTCAGTTCGAGCCGGGGGCCTCGATCGCCACCCGCCAAGCCTTCGGCCAGGTGCTGGACGCCGTGGCGGAGCAACTGCCGGGCCTGGTGGGTGGCTCGGCCGACCTGGAGCCGTCGAATAATACCGCTAATTTCGCCAAACGTTACGGGGACTTCGGGGCCCAGCATCGCGCCGGACGATCCCTGGCATATGGCGTGCGGGAATTTCCCATGGGGGCCATCAACAATGGCATAGCCCTGCATGGGGGACTGCGGCCGTTCGGGGCCACATTCCTGGTGTTCACCGATTACGAGCGCCCGGCCCTGCGGCTACGGGCCCTGCAACAATTGCCGGCCATCGGGGTCTATACCCACGATTCAATATTTTTGGGGGAGGATGGCCCCACCCATCAGCCGGTGGAACATATCATGGCCCTGCGGGTTATTCCCGGTATGCAGGTCTACCGGCCAGGCGACGCGGTGGAAACCGCCTTGGTCCTGGAGCAGATCCTGGGCAGTGATCGTCCGGCGTCATTGCTGCTGACCCGGCAGGGCTTACCGGTGCTGCCCAAGGAGTATCACCGGCTGGCCCGAGAGGGTGTGCCCCGGGGAGGGTACGTGCTCAAGGAGGCTACCGGCGAGCCGGAGGTGACCATATTTGCCTGTGGCTCGGAAGTGGCCCTGGCGCTGGAGGTGGACGGATTACTGGCCGGCATCGACATTAAGATAGTCAGTTTACCCTGCTGGGAGCTGTTCTTTGAGCAGCCTGAGGATTACCGCGAGGCGGTGCTCGCGTCGCCGGCTGGGTTGCTAGTCTCCCTGGAGGCGGGGGCCACCCTGGGCTGGGAGCGGTTTACCGGCCGGTGGGGCCTGAATATCGGCGTGGACCGGTTCGGATGGTCGGCGCCAGGGAAAGAGGTGGCCGCCGCTGCTGGTTTCCGGGCGGAGCAGGTGGCTGAGAGGATTAAAGCGGTCCTGGCGGGTGTAGATACCAGCAGGTCCGCAAGGAGCTGATTCAACCAACCAAGTAGAGGAGCAATCAATGGAATTTCTAAATCGCTATGCAAACCTGGTGCACTGGCTGCCACGGGCAGCCTTGGCGGGGATATTCATATCCCACGGAATTTCGAAATTCATGGGCCCGGGCATGTTTCCGTCACCCATCTGGCAGCTGCAGGGCGTCGTTGAACTGTCAGCCGGAGTGTTCATGATTGCCGGCGCTTTCGGCAGGGAGATCCTGACCCGTGTGGGCGGTCTAATAATTGCCGTTATCATGTTTGGGGCCATTGTCATGGTGCATTGGCCACGCTGGTTCTTTATGGCCACTGAAGCCAAGCCCATGGGGGGTATGGAGCTGCAGTTGCTCACCGCCACTATCGGCATATATTTCCTGGTTAAGGGCAACGACGCCAACTAACCGATTCTGATCCCGCTGGGGGCGGCAGACCCGCCCCCAGCCCTCAGTGGCCCCGACGGAGCACCTATTATGGCATAGACGCCTGAGGGCCATGGTGTGTAACTTCGGGCTGGATTTCCAATCGTTTTTGCCGATCTTGTATTAGAAAAAGTATGTCCGAGGGAACAGTATAGCAATATGGCCAAATGGAACCCGGCGTCGTTTCTTCGATTCAGCAAAGCTCAGTGCCCGGCGCACGTGGTGAATGTTTTGGAAGATTTGGTCAAGTTCATAACCACGGATGCGGATGTGGTAAGTTGGGGCCGGGGCGAGGAAACCGGCATGGTAACATTCAAGGCCCGTTCGGACCACGGGATTCTACCGTTATTCAACCTGACTACCGAAGGAATTATCAAATTCTACATCAACTACCTGCGGGAAAAGCAGGTCGCCAAGGAGATTCTGCGGGATTACCAACTGAAGCTGGAATCGACTTTTCTGCTCGATTTGAACGAGGAAGTCTATCCCACTGACGTGGGGCACCCGGTAGACGACCTGTTCCACACCCAGAACCAGGTGGACAAGTTCAAGCACGCCATCCTGGGGGTCACCGCCCGCCTGCACCAGTGAGCCGGCCGGGAACCTGGCACCCAGCGATGCACATTTATAAGCCTATAATTTTACTGGAATTTCCGTTTACACCCGCGTATTTTGCGGAGTCAATGCCAACCACACCATGATTAAACCCCAACCGGAGAGAATCACATGACCGCCCAGACTGCCCAGCCGAAATCCTCGCCCTTCGAGGAGGTCAACCGCCGCGCCGTCGAGA
>JACZSB010000407.1 GCA_022574435.1 Fidelibacterota bacterium | reverse complement strand
ATGCAACCTGGGATGATCAAAGTTATCGCTACAATAATGGGGCTTGGAGCGGGTATTGTGCTGATGTGGGTTCGCAAAGGGTAGCGGCCCCTGGGCCATATCCTAACAATATGCGTGCCTGGTTGATCTATGGGCCGTTTGACCTGAGCGATGCCTCTTCGGCCGCATTGGATTTTTACTACTGGAATAACTCCGAATCAGGTTGGGATTATTTTAAGTATATGGCTTCAACGGATGGAGCCACTTTCTATGGCTACCAGCATAGCGGAAGCACGGGTGGATGGGTACAGCGCTCTTTTGATCTGTCGAATGTTCCCTCCTTTGGGGATATGACTGGGTATTCCCAGGTCTACATAGCATTCTTATTTACCAGTGACGGATCAATCACCAATGAAGGAGCCTACGTAGATGATATCGTTTTAACCAAAACTGTAGTTACACTGCCCGACCTGGCGGTCCAATCGGTCTCGGTCATTAACCGGCAAGCTAGCTACAGCCCGGGCGACCAGGTGGATGTGAGTAATTCGACCACTAATATTGGGGGCAGTACTTCAGCTTCCTATCGTGTCGATTTTTATGCTTCCACGAACACGACGATTACCACCGGTGATTACTATATGGGTGGTTACGACCGCAGTGGCTTGGGTGCGGGACAAACCCATAATTACACCTCATATCCAGTGCTACCCAGCAGCTTGCCCGCAGGTAGTTACTACATCGGCCTGATAGTGACCAGTTCGAATGATGGTAACTCCAGCAATAACACCGGATACGATGGCACACCAATAAGTGTGGTAGTTGGACCTGATCTGATAACTACAACGATAACTATTCAAGGGAATGACGCCACAGAGGGCGATGCATTTTGGTTCCGCCCTCGAGTACAGAATGTTGGAGATGCAACGGCAGGTAGCAGCCATGCGCGTTTCTATCTTTCGCTAGACAACGACTTTGATGTCTCGGATGACTACGAGGTACTTCCGAAGAAATCAGTTTCCTCTCTGACGCCTACCTCGTATAGTGATATTCAATGGGATATATCCTCGTTTCCCGATTTATCATCCGGGGACTATAATGTCTGGATGGTGATTGTAGTGGATTCTGATGGTGAGGTTACGGAGTCGGATGAGAACAACACATTTAAATCATCTGGCTCCATCGTTGTCCATGACCCTGTTCCATATCCTCAGATCGAGGTCAGCCCTCTTACTTTGGATGTATATGAACCGATCGGTGCTCTTTCGTTAGTGCAACGGATTGACGATCCCCTCGCCATTAACCTGAAAAACCGCCAATTCATTCCTGAGCCAAGCTCATCATTATCGCCTGACCGGATGCAGCGGGGGAACGATTCGCGTGCTCACATCATCATTCAATTTCACGATCAACTGGATGCCAGTAAGATTAATGACCTGCAAGCTGCGGGCATAGAAGTGTTACAGTATGTTTCCAGCAGATCGGTTGCCGCCGCTGTCCCGGCAAACTTTACTGCATCCAACTATCAGATGATCCGTTGGGTAGGACAGCTGGAAAACCATGATAAAATCAGCCAGCGTGCTCGGCAAACTCTATCAGCCGACAGCGATTACGTGCTGGTGGAGGCATTTCCGGATGTGACCGGAGAAAGCCTGAAAATAATCCTATCAGATCTCGGAATTGAAAATCTGGACCGAAGCAGTCTTCCCGAATATGTGGCTCTGATTTACGCCTCATTGGCGGTCATAGAAGAATTGGCCAGGCAGGATGAAATATCTTGGATTATGGCTGCCTCCAGGCCGTTGATTGAAGGGGACCACGTCTATTATTGCCCTGGCGCCATGACGCCGTACGGGCCGATAGCAAATTATGTTACCTATGGGCCCGGTTGGGATGGCCCGGGACTGGGCTCAGTATCTCTTTCATACCACTTTGTGAACGGTACCGCTGATATCGCCGGTGATCAAGAAAGAGTGGAAATCCTTAGGGGTTTGACAAGATGGGCTGACCATGTTCAAATCTCTTTTGCAGAAGCCGCTCTCCCCAATCAAAACCAATCGCTGGATATTTTATTCGCAACCGGGGACCACGGAGATGGGTATCCCTTTGATGGCACCGGTTCGGTATTGGCGCACTGCTTCTTCCCCGCACCGGATCCCAATCCCGAAACCATCGCCGGCGATTGTCACTTTGATGACGATGAAACATGGCAAATAGGTTCAGATATTGACATGTTCAGTGTAGCCTTGCATGAATTCGGACATGGCCTGGGATTAGCTCACTCCGATGACCCCAGTGCGGTAATGTATGCTTACTATCAGATGGTAACCGACCTGCAACCCGACGATATTGCAGGGATCAAGGCGCTATATGCTGCCCGCGAGGACCAATTCACGATTTCGAATACCGGGGATGAAACTTTACTAGTATCGGATATCAGTTCCAATAAAGTCTGGTTATCGGAGAGCCCCGCGGTCCCGCCAACTCTTACCCTCGCCACAAGTGAATCTCAAGTGATTACAGTCAACGTTGACTGGGCGGCTGTCGCCTATCCCTCGGATCAGGCTTCGGTGGCAATCACCTCAAACGATCCGGATGAAAACTTGGTTACAGTAACGATAACCGCACATCCCCAGGCACAATCCCCGCTGGTGGCGGACATTCCCGATCAGACCACTGAGGAGGGCGGTTCCTTTGCCACCATCGCATTGGATGATTATGTAAGTGACACGGACAATAGTTATAGCGAAATCACGTGGACTTACAGC
>JACZSB010000406.1 GCA_022574435.1 Fidelibacterota bacterium | reverse complement strand
TCAACGTTGTCTATTCCCTGGGAGCCAAGCAGGCCGTTTTAGTTGACATAATAATGGTTGCCAGCGGATATGTGATACGGACGGTAGCTGGAGCCGTGGCAGTGGGAGTTGCCCCTTCACCCTGGTTGTATGTGGTCACCGCCGCTGGAGCCATGTTTATTGTTCTGGGTCGAAGGTACGCTGAAGTCCGCCTGGCGGGCGACGGGGCGTCGGGACAGCGGTCGGTGCTGACTGACTACGCCGGGCCATTCATCGGTCAACTCTTGAGCATCTCCGCAACAACCGCGCTGGTCAGTTATACTCTCTACGCGGTTGAGGCGGAGAATTTGCCCGCCAATAACTCCATGCTGCTGACGGTCCCGTTCGTGGCGTTTGGACTATTCCGCTATCTTTTCCTGCTGAATTCCAGCCCGGATGCGGAATCTCCGGAGCAACTGGTTACTAGAGACGTGCCCTTCTTGCTATCAGTGGTCGGTTGGATTGGCGCGGTATTGCTGGTGTTGATGTTAAACAGCTAATTTCAGACAAGAACTGTGGGATGACCTACTGCTAACAGGAGTGATGCTTAATGGCAATTGAAGATAACTCAGGCGCCAGGCTGCCGGAGTCTGGCTTGGCTACCAGCGTGCCGCCCACCGGACCTTCGGTAGTCTCAGTCGTCGCGACCCGACCGCAAACCGTACTCCAGGATATTGATCAGGCCATGTCCGGAAACATCTGCCGCTGCGGCACCTATCAACGGATACGTCGTGCCATTCACCGCGCAGCCCAGGAGGTGTAGCATGAGCACCACTACCCCCATCAGCCGTCGAGAATTTATCAAAGTATCCGCCCAGGCCGGCGCCGGTCTGGTTATCGGTTTCCACCTGCCCCTCAAAGGTGCCAAAGCTCCGGTCGCCAGCGGGACCTTCAACCCCAATGCATTTTTGAGCATCAATTCTGAGGGTATTATCACCGTTGCCGTCACCAAATCGGAAATTGGACAGGGTATTCACACCGGCCTGCCCATGCTTGTGGCCGAGGAACTGCACGCCGACTGGTCCAAAATCAGGATCGAGATGCCTATCGCTCATGAGCGCTATGGCTCTATGAGCACCGGCGGAAGCAGAGGTATTCGCAGCATGTGGACGCCGCTGCGCAAGGCCGGGGCCATAGCCCGGGAAATGCTTATCACCGCCGCTGCCCAAACCTGGGGCGTAACCCCCGGTACTTGCCGGGCTGAGCAGGGGACCGTCATCCACACCTCTACGGGCAATCGGCTGGGCTATGGTGAGTTGGCGGCTAAGGCCGCTACGCTGCCGATCCCGGATGAAGTGGCCCTCAAAGATCCACAGGATTACACCATCTTGGGCACATCAGTCCCCCGGTTGGACATCCCTGATAAGGTCAACGGCAAGGCGATGTACGGCATTGATGTGAAATTGCCGGGCATGCTCACCGCCACGGTGGTGCACTCGCCCTACTTCCAGGGAAAACTGGCCAGTTTCGATGATGCGCAAGCCAGGACGATAGACGGGGTCGTAAAAATATTCCCCATTGAAAGCGGGCTGGCGATTGTGGCCCGGGACACATCGGCTGCCTTTACCGCTGCCAAGGCCGTGAAGATTGTCTGGGCGAAAGGCCCCAACGGCGAGCTCGACAGCGAGGGTATCAGTCGGCTGTTGGCGGAAAAGGTGAACGAACAGGCGCTGGTTGCCAGGGACGTGGGTGATGCCGGTCAGGCGCTGTCGAAGGCCCGGAAAACCATCGAAGCAGTCTACGAGGTGCCCTATCTGGCCCACGCCACCATGGAGCCCATGAACTGCACCGCGCACGTCACGGCTAAAAAATGCGAGATTTGGGCTCCAACCCAGAATCCACAAGGGGCGCAGCGTGTAGCGGCGAGAATCACCGGCCTGCCGACCGATTCGGTTGCCGTGCACACTACCCTTTCGGGCGGCGGCTTCGGGCGGCGCTCCCATTCCGGCTTCGTTGCCGAAGCGGTGCAGATATCCAAGCTGGCGGGTGCTCCTGTCAAGGTCCTCTGGACCCGGGAAGAGGATATGCAGCAGGGGCTATACCGTCCCACCAGTTATAACCGCTTCCAGGCGGGTCTGGACAGTAAGGGCCGGGTTGTGGCCTGGAGCCACCGCATCGTGGGGCCGTCCCTGCTCAGAAATATGCGCCCCAACCGATCCAAAGATCAACTCGATCGCACAAGCATGGCGGGTGCCGCCAATCTACCCTACGGCATCCCCAACCTGCTGGTAGATAACGTGGTCGTGGACATTGGTGTGCCATTGTGGTGGTGGCGCTCGGTGGGCAATTCGCACAACGCCTTTCTCACCGAGTCGTTCATTGATGAGGTGGCACACGCCGCGAAAGCCGACCCCTTTAGCTTCCGCCGCGACCTGTTGCAGGACCATCCCCGGCACCGGGGCGTGCTGGAGCTGGCGGCCAACGTCCCCGGAGGCGGGAGTGTGTTCCAGGCGTTCGTGCCCGGACTGGCAGGCGGGTTGGCGCTCATCCAGCCTAACTCGGTGCTGATCCTCACGCTGACCCAGACCACCACGGTGGTTGTCAGCGGGGTGACCTTCACCGTACAGGCCGGCGTGCCCGCCTTCATACCGGTGGGAGCGAACGTAACCATCACCATTCAATAAGGGCGCCTGAAAGCGATCCGATGTGGTGGGGTGTCCCGAGATGAATCGGGGCGCCCCACCCCTCGGAAAGCCGACGGGCTCGATCGAAGGAGAGGCAGACTT
>JACZSB010000062.1 GCA_022574435.1 Fidelibacterota bacterium | reverse complement strand
CCAGAGGATGGATCGTGTTTCCAAAAATATCGATCACTTCTGCAGAGACCCACGGGGCGACGCCATCTAAATAGCCATGACCACTCCCCTTGGGCCATTCACCCGACGGCGAAAAGGGGTTTTCGGCCACTTCACCGTGATTAAAAAAAATGGTCCGGACCAGGTTGCCATCCATAATGCCCCGTTTTGTCCACGCCGGGTCTCCGAAAGGTTCTTGAGTATAAAGGGTGCTGATGGCTAGAAACAGAGAGGCCAATACCGGAACCAAACCGTTCAGGATGAACTTGCTCCCAGAGGGCAAATACAACCTGTACGGCTTACCGGAATGCGAGGATGATGGGGATAGATAGCTGCCCCTGCACATCAGGTCCCTACCTGGTATAATTGATAGCAACGCATGGCCTTTCATGATCAATTCTTGAAGTATTATCCTCAATAATCTCAAGATTCATCCGTCTTAATTTCTCACGGTCAATTGCTCTGATTAAAGCCGAGCGAGACGCCAACAATGACTCGCCTTGGTTCGGAGTAAAAATCTGGTCTGGTTAAAAATTCTTCCAAAGTATTAACCCCTATTACTCCTCCACGTGGCTCAATGGTATAGCCAGATCTACCGGTATCTGAATAGACGATAATTTCGTTCCTCCGATCAAAGATATTGTACACTTTGATAAAGGCCGAATACTCGCCGCCAACAAATTTGAAATCTTGATGGGCCCTCAGATCGAAAGTGTACCGATTCGGCACTCTTTCACTGTTTTCAAAACTTGCTCCCGTATCTTCAAATTTAGGGGTGTATGGCAGTCCAGTACCCAGCCGTCCGATTAGACTGAGACCCCAACTACCGGGTTTACTCAGAGTCATATTAAAATTAAGGGTGTGGGTCTGGTCCCAGGTTAGGGGGACAATCTGGATCTCACTTTCCCGATTACTCTTGGCATCGTTAAAGACCTGCATCGGGTCTGAGGCGTTCCCCTCCGCTACTTGGTAGGTGTAATCCACTGTGGCCCAGAAATAGTTGGACCGCCTTTTATTCATGGCCAGGGTTATGCCTCTTACGTTCCCATAATCCCGGTTGATGAAACGTGCATATCTGTCTTGCGTATAGGTGGTAAGGATTTCCATGCCTAAAAGATGTCTCATGTCTTTGTAAAAACCGGTGACATCAATACCGATATTATCTGAAAGTTGCTGCTGAAGGCCAAGCTCGTACATGACTGTACGCTGTGGCTTGAGCTCGCCATTGCCCATAGTGGATGTCAATCCTGGCCAGACTTCAAATTCCGAATTGTCGTATAGCTGCTCAAAGGTCGGTATCTGGGAAAAATGGCCATAGGAAAAATGAATGACACCCCGATCAGTAATCGGATATGAAATCCCAATTCGAGGACTGAAAGTATGTACGGCTTCTGCATCTTGATAATTATATTCCCAATCATTACCCCGCACATTAACGGTTCTTTTAATACTACCCATCGCGGCGCTATATTCATTTTCTCTTACCATCCGGATGCTACTGTCAGGTAGAAGAACCTCAAAATAAACCGCGTTGTCCGGATCTCTAAGATCAATGGGGACTATTGTGTTGGCATTAAAATAGTCATATCTTAAACCAATATTTATAATCATATCCTCAAATTCAATTTTGTCCTGAATATATGCTGCTGCCTCCACCGGGCTTTGTCGATATCTATTATTAGAGATTCCTGCAGGGATGGCCAATGCTGGTTCAAACGGATATATATCCCCCTTGCTATCTTTTTTTGGAATGATTTTAAATTCGTGGAATGATAGGTTGTGTTTCCTGACTTCCAAACCGGCCTTTACCAGGTGCGTAGTAAAAATTTGACTTGTAAAATCCAGCTTACCCTGAAATGAACGAGTATTACGCTTGTTATGCCACATCTCTGTACCGCCCGTCTTAAAGGCGTTATTGGAAGCGTCATCCAGTCGCTTCGGATCTACATATCGAGCATCGAGGGGGTCCTCATATACATACCTTTTAAAATCAAAAAAAGTTTCGGAAAGCTTAACGGTATAAAAAGATTTTGAACTTAAGGAATGGTTCCAAATGATTGCTTGGGAAAATCCACGCTTGAAACGTTTATAATCGCCCTCTGGATTGAGCTTGAATGGGTGGGAATATTCACGAAAATCAATTTTATTCCAGAAAAATCTGTAGGATACTTTAATCGAGGGAGAAATGCGATAGGACAGTTTTCCCTCCGTGCTAATTTTAGTGAGCGGGTTCATGGCGATAAAGGTATCGTCACCTGTTTCTTCAACATATACATTGGGTTCGCCAGGAGTGCGTCTGCCGTCCCCTTCGCCTTCATCTCCAGTATTCGCGATGGAATCGGCTCCTACATCGTCGTATTGCACAGTCCAATTTCCGAAATTTGAGGAATCACGAGGGGAAAATCTATTTTGTCCGTAAAGCCAGCCCTGGGTATTGTACGATCTACCCGTTAAGAAAAAAGTTAATCTTTTACCAAACAGTGGAACGGGTCCAGACAGACTGACTTGCATATTCCTTATATCGAGCGGGGTGACATCACTAATATTCATGTAGATATCAGCATCTTTACTAAAGTAGTCCCCTGAGTAAAAAGAGATATTTCCCTGAAGTTTATCACGACCTTCTTTCGTCACGACGTCTATGATTCCCGACATCGCTTGACCATACTCAGCATTGAACGTCCCGCTAATGACCTGTAATTCCTGAATCGAAGCATTTTCTATTTCAATAGCGATCTCACCAGAGAAGGGGTCTGTGACAGAAAGGCCATCCACCATGTAGGAGATTTCACTGGACCGCCCGCCCCTCATGTGAATCTCCCCTCCAGAGCCGACTACAATTCCGGCTTGTAGTGCTAAGATATCTGCAAATTCCTCCACCGGCATTTCCGCCAATTCCTCACTACCTACGATGGAGAGGGAGGAAGTCAGGTCCTTCTGTACGATCGGTCTGCTGGCGATGACTGAAACCTCCTCACCCTCTAATACTGCCTGTCGCAACTGAAAGTCCAGCTTAGTGGTAAAGTCTATTGAAACCCTGGCGCCAGTGGATCGGACGGTGGTGTAACCAATCATCATGACTTTTACATCGTAGACCCTGGGCGGGACGTTCAGGATCACGTAATATCCCTCTAAATCGGTGGCGGCGCCCATGTAGGTCCCTTCGATCATTATATTGGCGCCCACCAAGCCCTCCCCCGTCAAAGCATCCCGAATGTGGCCGGTAATTTTACCGGTTGTTCCACCGTTCAGGATCGCTCCCGGGACACTAATAAAAAAATAAACTAACAGAATGTGGATAAGTAAAACAAGATGGCTTCGGGCAAGAGCACCATTAATCAGACAGAGATCTTTTTTGGCAATGGCGGACATACAGCTCCTTGATTTATTCATAAATAGCGCCGATCAATTAAACGTGTTGCTCTCTATCAACCAATTACTCCTCATATTGGATGAGTGTAATTCGCAGATTCAATTACCACCTAAATATTTTATCGGCTAATCAGCAGGAGACACTGGATTTGCCGCTATTGGACCTGAATCTATCCCTTGATTTGCCGACATAGGCCTAAGCTACTGAATTTTTGAGCAGCTATTCAATAAAAACCTGTGTCGAATTTGCAATAAAAGGGGCCACCACAGGGATAGGCCCATACCAGGTTGAGTTCCGTGGGAACCGCTGGGGGCCACGCTTGGCTACACTTCGAGAAACGTCTCATCGGAGGCGCCGCTATGAATCTGAGGACCGCAGCTCCATAATGGCTCTGGCGATGCTGGAGGTATGGCTATTGATCTTCTCCAGCTGCAACAGCAGTTCCACATGCACCTCATCAGTGACCATCGACTCGGAGACCGCTTTGCGCACCCGGTCGAAGTGGGTCCGTTTGAATTCATCACCCAGACCGAAGTATCGGGCCCCTTTGAGTAGGATTTTCTGGGCTTGCTCCCGGTTCATTGATTTTATAGCGGCCATACTGCGGCTGAGCTGCTTGATGGCTTGCAAGTGGTAGGCCGACAGCTCTTCTTTCCCCTCTGCGGAAAAGTCGCGGTCCAGGGATAATTTCTTGACCGCCAGCGGCACCAGGGTCTTATCGATGATATCTCCGATCGCCTCCAGGTCGCGGGCGATGTACACCAGGGCGTATATCTCATTTACCTGCCGGGCCGTAAGGCTCTCCCGGCTGAGCTCATACAGGTAGCCGGAAACTTGCTCGTCAAGAAAATCGACCTTTTCTTCCCGCAGTTTCAACCCTTTCATAAGTGATATCTGGGGATATACCACATCCTTGCTCTTATCAGGTTCAATGAAGGGTACGATGATGTTTTGCATCATCTCTAGCGTCATGCCTCCGATCTCGCGAATCTCGGCCCGGGCCAGCTTCAGAGCTAGGTCAGGTGTGCTGAGCAGTGAATTGTCCAGGTGAACCGTAACCGGCTGAATGCCGTGTAACCGGGGCGCCGGGGGAATGATTCTATCCAGGTATCTCGACATGAAACCGGTTAATGGGAGAAAAATGACAGCCAGAGAGACATTAAAGATGGTGTGGGCATTAGCGATCTGCCTGGGCACCGCCGCATAATGGGCAAATACATCTCCTGTCGGGGCGGCCGGGGCCGGTGAGATCAGACGGATGAAGTCGGCGAAAGCGGGGATCCAGAACAGGAACAGAGCCACACCCCCGATCTTGAACATGGTGTGAGCTAGGGCCACTTTCTTGGCCTCCCGCCCGGCATTCAAGCTGGCCAGACCGGCCGTGACCGTAGTGCCGATGTTGGCTCCAAACAGCAATGGTATACCGGCTTCCAACGTCAGTATGCCATGTGAAGCCAGCACAATAATAATTCCGGTAAAAGCGGCACTGCTCTGGATCACGGCGGTAAATACAGCGCCCAGCAGCAGTCCCAGCAGCGGGTGCTCCAATCGTTGCAGCAACTGAATCAGCGGCTGGAATGTCTGCAGTGGCTGCATGGCCCCGGACATTAAATGAATCCCGAAGAACACGAACCCGAAACCCAGGATACCTTCCCCGATAGCCCGGGTTAAATCGCTTTTACCGGCGATGATCACCAGAAACCCGATTGCAATCCCAATCAAGGCATAATCGGTGATCTTGAAGGCAATCAGCTGGGTGGTGACGGTGGTACCGATATCGGCCCCTAAAATCACGCCCAGCGATTTGGCAAACTGCAGCACACCGGCATCCACCAGGCTCACCAGCATGACGGTGGTGGCGCTGCTGCTCTGGAACACGATGGTGGCAAATATCCCTACCAGTATCCCCCTGGTCCGGCTTTCAGTGAGCGCAGTGATTATGTTGCGCAGTTTGGGACCGGAGAATTTCTTCATGCCACGGCTGAGCACTCCGATCCCGTAGAGGAATAGCCCCAATCCTCCGGCCAGTCCCATGGCCAGGGCTATCTTCCAGTCCCCGCGGCGCCCCGTAATTTTGAAAACCGCCGTGGCCCGATCGGTGGTACCCTCGTGGACCGCAGCTTCAATTATATAGAGGCCCGGTTGAGACCCGATCAGAAAATCGGCTCCGGCAATTCCACTTGAATCGGTGGTGGCCAGCGCGTCAAGGCGCCATCCCCGGGCGCCATCAGGTGCAGCCAGGAGCTTGAACCGCACCTCCACGCCCGCCGGGGCAGATCCGCTTGCATCCAGCACCCGGACTTGCAGGGGCGCAGGTAACTGTCTGCTGATTACCTGGGCCTGGCCATTGCCAGCTACAATAACCAATGGAAATTCATTGGGCTGGGAATCAGGGTCACCGGCTGGTGCGGCGGCCGGCTTCCCGACGGCGAAAGCCGCAGTGGTGGCCACCAAAATCACAATGGGTAGGATTAACCGCTTGGCATTCATAATTGCAAGATTCAGGCGGAATACTATTCTATCACCCAGCGGGACAGACGATTCCTGCCGATCCGTAGCATTTCCTGGCCTCTGCTGCCGAGGATAGCTGCGAACCGCGTAGGCAGGATCGGGTTTCCCCGCTCCCGTTCGGTACTTGCCTTCAGATTCGGGATGCTCAGGTATTTATTGGTTGCCAAGGGTTTCAACTTCATCCATTGATTAAGACCTCCTGTGGCAGGTGGTCTGCCCACACCCCCCGGGTACCAGTTCCCTGTCCTTTGCTCTCACATTGTTCTCTTTCCACAGATGCCAATTGATCTATAGCGCTGTGAAAAGCTTCCTCCTAGTAAGTCCTCCTGCCAGGCCAATTTAACTCAGCACCCACACCGCCAATGGCAAAATGTTCGGCCGGAAGGTCACAGTACCCCGCTATCTTTGAAGGTATGGGGGAAAGGAATATTTTATTGGTAGTTGGTGCAAAGGTGCCAAACAGAAATAATTTGAGCGAAAGGTAGCTCACTACCTCGGGGTGCCTCCGGTGCCTCATCCGGTCGCCGGCGGTGAGTCTGAAATAGAGGTACCAGAAAAGTGGCAGAGACCAATGGAAAGGCTCCACGACGGCTGAGCGCCGCCATCAGCGTGGGAAGCCAGTCTAAGGAACCTTATCCTTAGACTTGTTTATGGATTCCGGCCCCGCCTTAAGGCTTCAGTCTGAGGGAACGGCCAGGGCGGACGCCGAAGAGTTTTTGTCTGGCCGGCGGTGTGATGAAGGAAACACATGGGGATAATGCTTGCTGCCGGCAATTTACGCTCACTACCATGGCTCAATTCAGGGCTGGTGTGATGCATGATTGGTTTCATATTCTCCCCGGCTGAAACCAACTTCCCAATTGTGGTACCGGTCTTGCCAAGATGATAAGAGTGTATCGGTTCAGAGCATTTAGGACCTTTAGGGCTAAAAACTAAGAGAGACATTCTGCGTTTCCAAGGTTTAATTAGCGCCTCATTCGAAGCGTCCTCTGCTTGATCTACTCCCGCCGATCCAATGCTGAATACCCTTGGCATCAAATAATCTTGACATATAAGAATGCGACGGAATAACTTCCCGCAACCGATTGCGGTATTATTATGCCTCCCAGAGTAATACTGCCAATAACTGGTGATTTAATTAGCGTTTTGCGATGGACCGATTCCAGAGTTCTGAGCGGTCAATACAAAAGGCATAGCAGAAGTGATAATATAGTCAAAACCATTATTGCGACGCTCAGGAGCAAAATTATATGAACGACGGGGGAGATATTACCAATCCATTTTATTCTCAAATTGTTAAAATCATCGAAAATGCTTTTTATAATCTGAGATATACAATCACCATTTCTAGTACGGGCTACGACGTGGATCAGGTATTGAGATAACTATATGAATTATGACATAATCGTATTAGGACATTTTTCGAAGGATAAACTTGTAATCCATGGCATTGAGATAAATGCACCTGGCGGCGCAGTTTATTATAGTGGTTTGGCTTTATCAATGATGAATATTCGCTCGGGAATCATTACCCCCCTTAATAAAGATGATTACTACCAGTTAGCTGTTTTAAGTAGTAATGGTGTTGATGTCTTTGCTTACCAATCCTAATTGACAAGTGAGATCAGGAACATACGTTACTGACGACCTTGATAAAAGAATCTGTGAACCCATTGCATTTGCTGGAGGATTTACGGAAGAAAATATACCGAATATCGAAACCAGAGTCTTTCACATCGGGTCACTAAGGGTGGGGGAAGTATCGCTGGAACTGGTTAATTACATAACGCGAAGATTCCCTAAGGTTTCTCTTGACCTTCAGGGATACTTGCGGATCAAGGAAGGCAATGAATTGAAGTTTTCAGATTGGCCTGAAAAATAGACGGGTTAAGAAAAATTCACACGGTCAAAGCGGATTCCATCGAATCCGAGGTGATTACTGGTGAGAAAGACATAGCCAAAGCTGCCCAAGTGATCGCTAGTTGGGGCCCCAGTGAAGTAGTCATTACTCACGCGGAGGGCTTATTGGTTTACGCGGATGGGGAAGTGTTTGAAGCACCCTTCGTGATTCGATCTCTGGACGTACGTACAGGACGGGGTGATACATGTATCCCCGCCTATCCGGTCGGACGATTGAAATCATCTCCTGAGGATTCTTGTAAGTTTGCTGCTGCAGTGACATCCTTAAAACTGGAAAAAGAAGGACCCTTTGATGGGACGTATCAAGACATTCTCGATAAGCTAGCTAAAGACTATTAGATCGAGGTTCTGTCTGCATGAATCCTTTTAGAACGGAACAAGACCCAAGTAGGGCTAACCCCATTCATTACGTACGATTGCCATGTGAATATTTAAAAAGAAGTAACTGATTTATAGAAAAGGAAATCTAGAATGGAAAGAAAAATACTCCTGCTAACATTATGCGCTGGTATTTTTATTAATATTGGAACAATGCTTATGGGTGAAAAGATTGGCACAAAAATTAAAAAAGATGCGGTAGGGGATTCATTAGTTTCGTCTACCGAGTTGTTAACGAATTTTGAACTAGGGGATAGATTCCTTGATCTTTATAGAATGGGAGGGAAAAAGAATAGACAGGATTTTGAAAATGCGGTTGAGCACTACAAGAAAGGATTAAAGTTTTTAGAATCCGATAATGTCTATTACACTAATCGACTTGGGTATGCGTATCATTTGGAAAGAAGACTAAAGGAGGCCAGTGAACAATACGAGAAGGTGATAAGACTGGATCCACCGCAATCGGTGACACCCGAAGAATTTGAACTGATTATACGGTTAGCCCCCAGGCTTTATGTCAACTCGAAGGAGTTCTTCGACCTTGAGGATGTGGTAGTGATCTTGCATCCGGAAGACCCCCTCATAGAATATAGTTTTTTTTGGGATGATGATATTGGTTATCCAGGAGACAATGATCCCACAGATCATGAGAAGATCTGGATTCAATATGATCCCGAAACTGGTGATGTAGTGAAAGTTTACACTTATTTTCACCGTGCCATTTTGAGCACCGAAGGGTCGATAAAAGATGCCAGGGAACACCACAATCGAGCATTGATCAATGTTCAGTGGGGGGGGCATGGGTCGCTGCCGATTGGATGGCAAAAGATTCCAGCAGAACAATTTATTGTAAGGTATGCACATATAGCCGAACCTGGCATAATTGGCAATATGAGAAGTAGATTTCAAAAAGATGCCAAAAGCATAAGGCGCCCCGACCATCCTCTTGCTAAGGGATGGCCTAAGAAATTTGTAGGGACTTGGGAAGAATACATAACATTTGATAAGTACATCGATCTTCCTGAACTTATTAAAGAGAAGAAAATGGTGATCAAGAGTCGCTGGTCCAATGCAGTAATAGATCAATACTTTCTCGATTATCAATTTTTCCCAAAAAGAGCGTGGCCAATAGGTGCGCCTTAAGGTGGATTATGTTTAATGATAGCGATGCGGGCAGGGCAAATTTTATCCTCTTTGGTCTATATCTGGCCTTATTCTAACTACCACAGTGAAGACTTACCTGAAGTCGGAACATTTCAAGCGGAGTTCTCCAAGCGGCGGAACTCCAGATTCTGGAAGGAGAACGACTGCCCGGCCAACGACATACTGGCCCGGGAGACAGCCCTGCGGTTCGGCCAGCATGTGTTCTTGGGCGACAGGAAAAATGTGGCGGCCATCGGGGAGGTGCGGGCCAATGCCGCCCGGCTTAGCTAACGGCGGCTGCCGCCCAGCCATCAGATGGCCCTGGAAGCCCCAGACGGCCAATAGCAGTTGGCGCCGGTGGGGCAAGCACGGTAACCTTTACGCCCTATGGCCGGCGAACAGATTACCGTCACTCTTACCACCGGTATTCAGAATAGAGACGGTGTGGCGTTGGGGGCATATAAGAGATGAGTTACACAAAGCATTCTAACTTCTTTGGAAAAAGAGGCTTATATCTTAACTTGTAGTTGAATCCAGGCCTTATTACATGAATCAGATCCGCATGATAGTGATTTATTCAGTGTAAGGAATATTCTGAGTGTATTTGGCAGTACTTACATTAAGGAAGAGAGAGCATAAATGAAACCTCTGAATATCATACAAATTGCAGCACTTCTGTTAATTTTTCCTTCGGAAGCATTCAGCCAAGCTGACAGCTTAACCCGCTATCCCTATATTCAGAAACCCAGTGTAAACTCGGTGCTTATTGCCTGGGGAACGCAGGATTCGACGGACAGCGTCGTCGAGTATGGTTTGTTGAGCTCAAGTCTCGGTTTAACCGCTACCGATACGGCCTTGATAATTCTCCATCCGGGATTTCCCGACTCTACTTTCCTGCATGGTGTTGACCTAACGGGATTGGACCCCAATACGACCTACTATTACCAAGTATTAAGCGGTGGCGATACATTGTCTAATGTGGAGACCTTTCACACCAATAACGATACATTAAATCCATCCTTTATTTTTATGATATTTGGCGATATGGGCGATGGGGGTCCGCCACAGATGGACCTGCGGGATATGATTCTGACCCTCGATTTTGATCTTGCCATACTTACCGGAGATATTGTCTATAACGATGGAGAATGGCAGAACTTTGATCCAAAACATTTCACTCCCTATAGAGATATCATCAAGCATACCGCTTTTTTCCCATCACTGGGCAATCATGATGCTGCAACTGAAGATGGGGATCCTTACATAGCAAATTTTTTTCTACCGGACAATAATCCGGATAGTCTAGAGCATTTCTACTCTTTTGATTATGGCCGAACGCACTTTATCTGTTTGGACCTCATCGCCGCTCAGCGGGGCATTCATGCGGTCAAATTTGATACTGCCAGTACCCAATATGCCTGGTTGAGAAGCGATCTGGAGGCAGCCAGCGCCTGGGCAGACTTCATTATCCCGTTCTACCACCATTCCCCTTACGTTAGTCTTCTTATTGATAATTACCCAATCATTAGGAAATACATAGCACCTCTTTTCGAGGAATTCGATGTAGAAGTCGC
>JACZSB010000405.1 GCA_022574435.1 Fidelibacterota bacterium | reverse complement strand
AGGTCCTGGCCATCTGAGAAGCGGGCACGGCGGTAAAGGACGTCCGTGGCCACAGTGATCACGCCCAGGTTGAGCGGGAAACTGATACCGGCCAGCCATACATCGCCAATGGGTCCCCAGGGGGCCACACCGTCGTTGAACTGAATTGTCCAGGACAGGCCGGGGAGCGCGGGCACCCGGAAATAGCGGGCGATCTCCCAATAGGCCAGGGAGGCGCTGCCGGTGCCGCTGGTATTGTAGTCGAAATCCACAAAGAAAAAGGTGGCCCCGCCGGAATCGGGTCTGAACATTTCCAGGGTGCTGGTGAAGTATTCCCGGTCTTCACCCAGATCGTAGTGCAGCTGCAGGTCCTGGCCCTTAACCGGCAGGTTGAGCAGCAGGGCCATCAGCGGGATAGCGGATATCCTCATAACAATTCCATCATTAATTATTTGGGGTAAACTAAGGTGGCGGGCAAGTTAACCTGGCGCCATCCCTGACTGAAATGGGCAGCATCACCATCAGGGCAATCAAGCCGGACCGGCCGCAGCACTTGTCCACTTGCGATTCCGCGGACTGGGATACCTACCAAGGCAACAAAATTTGTGGTTGGTTGCTAGGCCCTGTGATTTTAGATTGGGTACGGGAGCTTGTAGGTATGTATTCACACACGGCCGTCAGCAGCCGCCGATTCCCCAGAATTATGGCTCCCGGAGCCTGGCAGACACTCTTATGTTTCTTACTTGTGAGCTACAAGCTGAAAACCTAACTTTAGATCACTAAAGAGGGAGACCAGCACTTTGCCATTGACGCTCAGATACAACTGGAAAGAGGCTCACCGACAGGAAGAACGGATGACTATTCTGAAGTCGTTCTTCCGGAATACCCCAGCCCAACCTAACCATGATGTCCTCAAATTACTTACGGGGAATATAGAGGTCGCCATCTACATAGATCCCATGAAACGATTTGTTGGCTATGAGGTTGGGCAGCTCGGTGTGGTGTGGATTTGCGCAAAATGCGACCGGACGGTTACCTTCGAGGACCTGGACAGGTACAATGAAGGGGTAGAGGGGCACTATCAGGACCATCTACCGGAGTGCAGCCCGGCCTAGTCTCAGCCGAAATCTCGACCTCTGTGCTCAAAGCAGTTTTCCCAGCCCTACTTCAGCAGTCTTCCCTGGGCCCGGTGATAGCGGGATAGGGCACGGGGCTCTGCGCCATATCACTTCAATAGCAGCCCCTTGCTGGAATGCCTATCTTCCGGTGGGTGCCTACCGGCTCCACCTACCGCTCCCTTAGGTGGCTGCGCATAATGTGACGATTATTTACTGGGGCTGATGTAGGCGGTTACCCGTTGCCTCGTGGCTTGAGGATCCATAGCCGGCGAATTTTACCTCGGTAACCACCGAGGAGCACTAAGCCAGTGCGCTTTCCCAAGAAAGGTATCTAATTAGAGGATTACTCTGCGCCACCGGGGCCGGCAGGGCCGTGTTAACTTTGTAGTGGGGTAACCAGAGCTGATAGCGATTTATCGCCGACCGGAGCAGTCCGGGTGCCGGGTCAGCGTACTTACCCTGTGCAAAGCAGCATCACCAGGCATAATAGGAGCGACAATCGGATGGCTGGTAAAAAGCAGACACTGGAGTGGAAGGCCGGCATCTGCGGCATCTGCCCGGCGGGATGCTGGGTGGAGGTGGGGCTGGAGGATGGCCGTCTGAAGGCTATCAGGGCTGCCGAAGGCCACCCGTTGGGTATGATCTGCCGCCGGGGAGAGAAGGCCCCCGAAATTATCTACTCGGAGCACCGCCTGCGCTACCCGTTGCGCCGGGTCGGCCCCAAGGGTACCCATGAGTTCGAGCGCATTTCCTGGGACCAGGCCTATGACCTGATCGTCGAAAACTTAAATCGCATCAAGGCTGAGTCGGGCCCGGAAGCAACCGCCATCTACACCGGCCGGGGGGCTTTCGAGCTCTCCCTGTGCGACATGTTCCAGCCGGCGGGGGTGGCGGTATCCTCTGCCTCCAGTGTGCTGTTCCCCTTCGGCTCCCCCAACACCATGGGGGTGGGAGCGCTGTGCTATGTCTCCTTCGCCATGATGGCTCCCCACGTGACCATGGGGCGTATGCTGGTCAACATGTTCTCCGACATGGAGAATGCCGAGCTGCTGGTGGTCTGGGGGGCCAACCCGGCCACCGATTCTCCGCCGTTGGACATGCACCGCCTGGAAGCCGCCGCCCGGCGGGGCGCCCATATTGTGGTGATCGATCCCCGGCGAACTGAAACCGTCGATCGGACCGGCGCCCAGTGGGTGCCCATCCGGCCCGGTACTGATGGCGCCCTGGCGCTGAGCATCCTGGCGGTGATGGTGGAAGAGGATTTGTATGATGAACAATTCGCCGACCGGTGGTGCCACGGATTCCCCGAGTTGGCCCGTTATGTCCAGCATTTCTCTCCCGATACGGCTGCGGCCATCACCGGCGTGCCGGCCGACACCATTCGTGACCTGGCCCGCCGAATCTGCCGGGCTGCCGGCGCCTGTCCGGTGATGTATACCGGGCTGGAGTATTCCAACAGCGGTATCCAGGCCATCCGGGCCGTCATGACCATATTCGCCCTGGCGGGGCAACTGGATGTCCCCGGCGGTATGGGGCTGGCCATGCTGGATACACAGTTCCCCATCAACCGGTCCCACAATCAGCCCAACCCCGACCTGGACCGGGCGGTGGCCCGTGACATTTTCCCACTTTACAGCCACTACCGGGGTGAATCGCACGCGT
>JACZSB010000061.1 GCA_022574435.1 Fidelibacterota bacterium | reverse complement strand
CATCGGCCTGGGTGAACTGGTCATCCTTGGTATCCTGAGGATCGAATTCGTAGGTCCAGGTCCCCTTGAAATAGATGGCGTTGATCAGGAACATGGTTGCCAGCGGATCGATAGGCTTGTCCACGATCTGATCGATCTTACCCTGGGTGTGCTCATCCACCCAGGCATTCATGGTGTCTGCCGCCCCGTCATGGCTGAAATCCAGTCCCTGGACCACCGCGTCGAAATAATCCTGGCAACGTTTTTTAAAGTCCGGATCGACGGCTACCTGTCCCTGGCGGTACCAGATGGAGTTGGCGACGTCGAAGGTAACCTCCGGGTCGGCCTGGGTGAGAAGCGCCATAAGGCTCCGGTAAGCGGCGTTACTCTCACTCTCGGTAAGGCCCGTCAGCTCCAGGGTGGCCCGCATGGAATCGAGGGTGGCGCCAGCCGCCCCGTTGGCCGTCATCCCCAACGCCATGGAGACACTCAGGGGCGAGATAAAGATGTTCTGGTCCGGCTCCTGACGCACTATCTCCCGGAACAGTTTCAGGCCGAAGAGGTCCGCTGAGGCGGCCAGCTGGGCTTCGGTGGCGGTGAGATTGCGGCCCAGAGTGACCTCCGCCGGCTCGGTGGGGCTGGAGCAGCCCCATCCTGCCAGCTGCATACACAGTGCAATACTCATGATGACTGGAACCCGTCTAATCATAGTGAGAATCCTCCGATTACGGCGTCATAATATACTTTCCGAAAAACTTGGGCTGGATCAGCTCCAACCTCTCCGCAGGCACACTCCGGTTGCTGCACTATGTATCTCGCAATAAATATGCCAGATGGCTGCATTCATCCAGCCAATTCAATTTAATATAGCGTTCAGGCAAATCCATGAATAACGGAGCCAATCTGAGGCGTTGGTGGCAGTCGGCTCCCGGAGCTAAGTGCGAGTAGTGAACCCTTCAGAAAGCTGAGGGCGGTGTCAGAAATCTGAAACAAAAAAGCCCCGCCCGATCCCGATACTGTGGGGCCGGACGGGACTTTATTATTCGGCCATTGGCCTGCGTTACGTTACTTAATTAACACCATCTTGTGAGTTTTGACAAACTCGGCGCCGGCCTTGAGCCGGTAGAAGTAGACGCCGGTAGCCACCGGTATGCCCCGTTGATCCCGGCCATTCCAGACCGTCTGGTAGTAGCCGGCCGGCTGGCTCTCATTCACCAGCGTGCTGACCACGTTGCCGGTCAGGTCATAGACCACCAGGCTCACCCGGCCGGCCTCCGGCATCTGGTAAGCGATGGTCGTGCTGGGGTTGAACGGGTTGGGATAGTTGGCCTTCAGAGCGAACTCATCCGGGATACCCATCCCATCCACGATAGACAGTAAGGTGTAGGTTGTTCCGGCCGACCTGGCGGACTCGTTCTCGCCGTAATCGGTGGCCGAAACAGTGTACTCATAGCTGCCCATCGCAGTGAGGTTATCCACGTACCCCGGCTCGGCGGAATAGGCCAGCTGCACGAAGGCGCCGCCATCAACCGACCGGTAGATTGTGTAGTACTGGATCGGCTCGATATTGGCCGCATCCCACCCGATGACCACCTGGTTCGCCGTTTCGCCGCCTCCGGCGATCACACCCTGCGGGGCGCCCGGCGGCAGGTTATCGAACGAGAACCCACTGTTGGGATTGGAATCCCAGAAATCCCAGATATCCCAGCCGTGGGCCGTGACCATGTACCAAGTCTCCACTCCATCATGGAGGGTTGTCACAGCGGCGCTGTATTCGGTCCAACCCGGATGGACGGGCACGGTACCGACGTGGCGCGCCGGTGGTCCCTGCGGACGGTAAGGATCGATCTGTGCGCCCCGGCCGATCTCCCAGAGTTCGAAGCGGGTCAGATTACCCGCCAGGATAGGATTGACATGCCAGGCCAGGAAGATCTGCTCACCATGGTCGTCAGGCACGTCTTCCACCGTATGAAGCACCAGAAAATCCACGGGCATCATGATCACATTCAGTCCCGGATTAGCGCCCTCGAAGATAGGCCAACGGTGGAACTCATCGTGGAAACCTTCCTTAAAGTAGATCGCCACGTAGTTCGAGTCGGGTACCAGATCGAGCTCATAATCACCGCTGAAATTGGTGAAGGTCTGGCCCATGTAGACGTCCGAAATGAACAGAGCGAACACATTGGCAATCGGCCCTCCCCCTTCGTCGGACACATGGCCCGCACCGGTGGCCGTGAGAGCCGCCCCGGCCGAATCCAGCATGAAGTCGATGGTCAGGGAACTGTCCACCGCAATGAGTCCGGTGGAACTCACCAGCAATCCCGGAGAACCGGCCCGGAATTCGTATGTCCCGGGTTCCACGAAGAAATCGTAAAAGCCGGTTTCGTCAGTGAGCCGGACATCGATGGGATCAACACCGGATTGATCAAAGGCGAATACGTAAGCGTCCTCCAACGGATCTCCTTCAGGATTGGACACCGTACCGGAGACGCTCACCCGGCTGAAGCCGCCCATCCAGAATTCCAGCCAGATGTCCCAATCATCCACATAAACGTAGTAGAATTGGGGCTCGCTATCGGGGGTGAAAGCGGCCACTTCGTAGCTCGAGAAGGTGGGCACACCCTCGAATCGGAAATAGCCTTCACCATCGGTATTCACGGCGCTATTGTAGTCACCGCCTTCCGTCTGGCGGATTTCCACGCTGGCATTAGGAATGCCGTAGCCTTCGAAGTTGAAGACCATCCCTTCCACCACCACGTTCATTCTCCTCTCCGGCAGATAATAATCGCGAACGATGTTCTGGCCGGGGAACACGCTGATCGTATCCCTGATCGCCGGCGGCCACCAGGTTTCAGGCGGATAAACCTCCACAATCCAATCAAAACCACCAATCAGGCGCAACTCATACGTACCGTCGGCCCGGGCTTGAGTGCCAGTTGAGAATATCCAGTCATAGCCGCTATCACTCTCAACATAGGCCCACAGGTTGGCATGGGGCACAGGGTTCAAAAGATGGTCATAGATCACCCCGGTCATGGTAGCGTCCGCGCCATAGAGCGTGAAGTCCACACCGGTATCACCGGACAGGGCTTGTCGGCCATCAGGCTGCGACACAGTCTCAGGCTCCCAGACGCCGACCCAATACCCGAAGCTAGTCCAAGTATAGGTGCTGTCAAAGGGGTCTACCACATCGAACGTGTCCAGGGCTGAGCTGACCGGCAGGTCGTACATCCCATTGACATCAGTCCAGGCATCGGTATAAAACCCGGGGACATCTCCCCAGACATTGACGTCCACCGCCGGAGAACCATCGGACCACAGGACGGTACCGCTTATGGTTGCATCAGTGGCATAGGTTTCGAAGTTGACCTCGGCAGTGTCGAAATCCATCACATATACCCAGTTATCCCAATTACGGGGCACCATATAGCCCATGTTCTCCAGATCCCAGCTGTCCACCTCAACCCGATAATCTCCGCCGGGCACGGGGATGCGATAGTACCCGCTGGCATCAGTGGTATCCTCCAGCTCCAGGGGGCCACCACCAACGCTAATATGCACGCCGCCGATTCCGGTTGTTGTTTCCGCATCGGTAAGGCGACCCTTTATTAAAGCATTGGCCGGCTGGAAGTCAAAATCGAGAAACTCCAGATTGTCACCGGCAGCGATGTATACCCCGATATCCGGTGGATTAGGGTAATAGCCCCAAACTAGGCCGAACAGATCAAAAGCGAAGATGATGAATTCGTGGTCGGCCAGGCTATCCTCGATACTGATGGTATAATTACCTGAGTCGTCAGTCATACTGAGAAAGAAAGCCTCCGGCAGGCCCTCTTCTTCACCCTCGGGACCGACCGTCATGTCGGGGAGACCAAAGGCCACCATAAGGATATTTGGCGCCGCTGCCCCTTGAATCGTCACCATGCCGGATATGCTGGTGGAGGAAGTGGCCGCCAGTACGTCCAGCGACAGTTCTCCCTCTGAGGCCTGGTCAGTCCAGAAGTTGAACCACAGGCGCACTCCCTGCAGGGCGAAGAATTCGTCGCCCTCGCCTTCAAGATGGCCGGTGTCGATGGTCATTTGCCATACACCAGGCGTGTCATCTTCGTCATCAATATCATCATCTACGATGGTAATAAATCCCTCGCCCCTATCACCCACATCAAACCACAAATCGGCGGCGGGATCAAAAGACCCATCGCCATCATCGACGAACACCTCCAGATATACCGGAGCGGTTAAGGTGACCGTTAAAACGATCGTTTCGCCGATGGTATACCCCGTGATGGTGTCCCCGGAGGTGTTGGTGAAGACCGCGATGGTCGACAGGGCATCCGTGCCTATACCGCCGCCGGCGAACTTGGGTTGCACGAGATTATGGACCCTGGGTGCGGAACGGGCGCCGAAGGGCCGGTTGTGCCGGGACTTGGTTTCCTTCCGGGCGTTCTGGGCCTGACGCACCAACAGCTCACCGCGCGTAACCTGACTGGCGGCCGGTTTCTTCATCACCGGCTTGGCCAGGGAGCGGACCGCTTTTTTGAATGCCTGTGTCCGCGTGCGTTGTTGTTCTGCCGAGGCCACCGGTGCGGCGCGATCAATCGTCGCCGAAACCGACGCAGCCTCTTGTTTCTGTGTAGCGGCCTTGCCCTCAGACTTCCGCTCCGCGCCTATTACAACGCTAAAAGCCAGTAAAGGGACAATCAGCCAATAGCTGAGCTTATTCATTCGCCATTACCTCCATGGTTATGTTTGGAAAAGGACCCGCTAATATCACTGTGCGCATTATCTGTTTCCAGTACCGCTGGTTGGGTGACAATATACGGCTAAGTGAAACGTCTTAGAAATGAGCTGGCTCACATTTCAAAAAATGAATTTCCGGTGCGTTCCAGCAGCTTTCACGTGACTTAAAAGTAATACGGCGAGTCATGGAAAACTGTAGGGCTAGACCTAAATTTCCTGTGGGGGAATCCCCCACGCGCTGATGGCCAAAGTCGCCCCAGCTCCCCGGGGAATCGGTGGATCGCGATCGCTTTAATTCAGGGGTAGGAAGTTACCGAGGACATAACCTATTACAATGCCGATCAAGAGCATGATGGTCAGCAACCGGTTGTTGATCACCTCGGTCCGGAAGCCCTTCTTAATGGCCACCAGTGAGGCGAAATACCCGGTGGTGTTGAGTAACCAAAATATGGGCAGGGAAAGAACCTTGACCAACAGCGGCCCCACCAAGGGGACCAAAGAGATCAAGGTGGCCAGGGCTACAAAACCGTTGGTAACGAAACCGACCACCAGAGCTATTAATGCCACTATCTTGGCGTCGATTTTTAGTAATAGTCCCACCGCCACCACAGCCGCCAGAACGGAAACGATAGCGATTGACCGCCAGTAGATCCGGAAAAAGTCCTTAATTTGGGACCACATTACACCACCACTAATAATTTACGGCCAAGGCCATGGTCAGTCTTCAGGAACAAGCCGGGCTCGCACTACAAATGGCAGGGAACCAAATTCCAGTGCTAGAACCAGGCGGCGCTCCAGATCCAGTTCGAACCGCAGTTCGTGTTCCGGGCCGGGGAGCAGGGCGGTGAGCACATCGGTGCTGCTTAGAACCGGTTCACCACGCAGCTGCCGCTCAAATCGGGCGGTCACCAAGGCCACCGCTGACAGCGAGTCAGCGCTCTGCCGGACTTCTTCACACCACGCCAACACCTGCCAGAATACCCCCTCCACCTCCACAACCAATCGTTGCTCCTGCCCGCTTTGCCAGCCGTAGCTCTCAACCCATTGCAGGGCGCTGAAGAGACCCTGGTCGCCCGGCTCAAGTGGGCGAGTGGCCCCGTTGGAGTAGACTACCTGTCCAAGGTCGAACCGATACTGGGCCTCAAACTCGCGGCGGCGGTTTCTCTCCAGAATCTGCTTTCGATATCGAACCACCTGCCCGGTGAGTGTATCCTGAAAGATCCAATATTGGTTGTCTACCGAGTAAAACGAGTTCAACCATGTTCGGGTCCGGGCCCGATAATGACTCTGCCGCAAGCTGTCCTGGGGACTGTGCTCTATGGTCACATCGGCCACCGGTAACCCCAGCCAGCTCACCACATAGGTGCGGGTTTGGGCTTGAACCGCCGGCGGCCCATAGACCACCAGCGCCAATAGTAACCAGGCCGCCCTGGCAGATCCCCGTGCCTCGTCCACCAGACTGCGTCGACTATAGTGCCAGAAGACTTTTGGCCAGTAGAAAATAGATCAGCACCCCGAGAACATCCGTGGTGGTGGTGACAAAGGGGCCGGTGGCCACGGCCGGGTCCACATCCAACCGCCGCAGGATCACCGGGACCAGAGTCCCCAGCAGGGCTGAGATGAACATGGTGAAGCCGATGGCCAAGGCCACCACGGCGCCCAGGCGGGGTTCGCCGTAGGCCCAACCCAGAAGCCCCAGCATCACACCGAAAATCAAGCCGAGGATCAGGCCAACCCGCAACTGTTTGCCGATAAAACCCCAGGCGTGCTTGATATTGATCCTTCCGGTAGCCAACCCCCGGATGGTGATGGTACTGCTTTGAGTACCGATGTTGCCCCCCATACCGATAATAACCGGGATGAAACCGACCAGAATCAGCAGCTGGGATAGCTCCGCCTCGAAGCTCCTGATCACCAGCATGGCCAGGATGCCGCCCAGCCAACTGGCCACCAGCCAAGGGAGACGAGTCCACACATTCTGCATCACCGGCTTGAGCAGAATCTCCCGGTCCTTGCCGGCGCCCACCATGCGCAGAAAATCCTCGGTGGCCTCCTCCCGGATCACATCCAAAATATCATCCACCGTCACTATACCCAGGATTTCGCCGTCATGGTCCACCACCGGTACCGCCATGATGTTGTACCGGGATACGATGTGCGCCACCTCTTCCTGATCGGTCTCCGGGGTTACGGCTATCACATCGGTTTCCATGATATTGGCCAGCTGCTTGGTGCCGGAATTCATCAGCAGCTGGCGCAGGGAAAGCACTCCCTGGAGTTTACCGGCCCCGTCCGTTACATAAATATAGAAAGCCATTTCGGCTTCCTCACTCAATTTCTGCACCTGCTGGATGGCCTCGCTGACCTTCAGCCCCTCATCCATAGCCAGGAAATCCGGCGACATGATCCCACCGGCCGTGTCGGTATCGTACTGCAGCAGATCCTCGACTTCGGCGGCGTCCTCCTTGTCCATCAGGGCCAGCACCTCCTGACGCAACTGCTCGTCCAGGGTGTCCAGCAGGTCCGCCACGTCATCGGACGACATGGCGGCAATCATTTCACTGATGCCCTCCGGCGATAGGGATGATACCAGCTCCAGCCGGATACTCTCGTCCAATTCGCTTAGAAATTCGCCAATCTGCTCCGGCTCCTTGAGCATCCCGAAGATAACCTGGCGTTCCCTGGCCGTCAGATACCGGAAAATCCAGGATAGTTCCGCGGGGTGGATCTTCATTAGCACCCGGCCCAGGGCAGACCAGGCCTTGCGCCGGTACAGCCGCCGGACCGTCTCCAACAGCACTATCCCTTCAGTGCCTATAAATTCCTTCCTCATCGGCCATCCGAAAAATTGATCACATCGTGACGGGTGATAAACCCCACCGGGCGGTCATCGCGGATCAGCACTACCCCTTGATGCTTGAGCAGCAGCGGTATCGATTGGGCCACACTGGCGCTCTCCTCCAAGGTAGGGAACGGCTCTTCCATTACCTCTTTCACCGGCTGCTCCATTTGGGCATTATCAGCCAGCACCTTGGCTAACAAGTTGCTCTCCCGTACACTGCCGACGTTCCGCTCCCCATCAATAACCGGCAGCTGGGAGACGTTGTAGGCGCTCATCCGCTCCAGGGCCTCCTTGACGCTCTGATCCCCACCTACGTTGACGATGGGCGGCAGCTCCTGATCCTTCAGTTGCCGCAGTAGTTCCAGAGAGGCCCGCTCGCGGGTAAGCATGCCTTTATCCTGCATCCACTCATCTGAAAAGTGTTTGGACAGGTAGCGTTCGCCGGTATCGGGCACAATGGTCACCACCACCTGGCCGGGCCGCATCCCGGCGGCCACATCCACCGCCAACTTCAGGATAGTACCGGTGGAACCGCCGGCGAATATCCCCTCCTGGCGGGCCAATTGCCGTGACATGTGAAACGAGTCCGCATCAGAGACATTCACGACCTCGTCGATCACCTCTAAGTCCAAGTTGCCCGGAATGATATCCTCACCGATCCCCTCCACCAGATATGGATGGCCGGTGGTCATACGCCCGGTATCTTTGTACGTCTTGAGGATGGAGCCGAATGGGTCGGCGGCCCAGACCTTAATGGCTGGGTTGCGCTCCTTTAAGTAGCGCGCAATCCCGGAAATGGTGCCGCCGGTCCCCATGGAAGCGACAAAAGCATCGATCTTTCCATCGCTCTGCTCCCATATTTCCGGACCGGTGATCTCGTAATGCACGTTCAGGTTGGAGGGATTAAAATACTGGTTGGCCAGCACCGCACCGGGGGTTTCCTCCGCCAGGCGGCGGGCCACGGAATAGTAGGATTGGGGATCGTCCGCCACCACGGCGGTGGGACAGATGACCACCTCTGCCCCCATGGCCCGCAGCAACCGGCGCTTCTCATCGCTGACCTTGTCGGGCATCACGAAGATAGAGCGATAATCCTTGATGGCGGCCACGATGGCCAACCCCATTCCGGTGTTGCCGCTGGTGGCTTCTACAATCGTACCGCCGGGGAGCAATTTACCCTCTGCCTCGTAGTCCGCGACGATCCGCTGGGCAATGCGATCCTTGACGCTGCCGCCCGGATTCAAATATTCCAGTTTGGCCCACAGTTGTGCTCCCTGGGGATCGGCCAGTTTTTCGATGCGCACTAATGGAGTCCCACCGATCAAGTCCAGGACGGTTTCCACTTTTTTCATTGCCGCGAACCTTCCTCGCCCGATATGGCCGGCGGTGGCGGATTTTCCACCAGCAATAACCGGAACCCTGCGTACAACAGCATAGCCGCCACCAGCAGCCAGCCGGGAGATACATGCTGCCCGGTGAGGTACCATTCCTGGGAGCCGCTGTCGACATTGGCCAGTATCAATGCCAACCCGTTGTTAATGGCATGCACGTAGATGGAAGGCCAGATGCTCCCGGTACGCCAAGCCAGGAACCCCAAGACCATGCCGAAAACGTAAATCTGCACTCCCCACCACGGATTAAAATGCAACAACATGAACAACAGCGACGAGAACAGTACCGCCTTGGTAGCATCCCGGTACCCCAGCTCCAACTGCCCCTGAAAAAAACCTCGAAATAGCGCTTCTTCCACCAGCGGCGCCAGTACCACAGCTCCGCCAATCATTAGCAGGGCATCGCCCATATTGGAGATGACCAGCAGATCCATGGCGCCCATAACCGAGGGGGGCAAAGGAAAAACCAGGGCGATCAACCGGTCAAGCTCATCGATCAGCACCGCAGCGCCCAGCCCGATCATCAGCGCCGCTCGCAAGGTGGGGCCGGTTACCGCTCGCAGCCTTAAGGTCTCCCGCAGCGGCAGGTTGCTGCGCCGTAGAATGTATACCAGTGGCACCATTATCAGTGCCTCTCCTATCAATATGGCCCATCTGGGCAGATTGGCATCGACGGCCGCAGTGGGCCGCAGACGCTGAAACAGTACGGCCCCCAATATGCCCACCACCAGCACAAACATCAGCGACCCGATGGTGGCCAGGAATGCGAATCGCACTCTCCCCCGATCGTCCGGGGGTGCTTTTTCACGCGGTAAGTTCGTCACAGCGCGTGAATTTAGACAGCGCTGCTCAGTACGGCAATTCGAAAGGGATGGGTAAAATGTCGAGTTTACAAACATGGTTTACAGATTTGGGTGCTGCGAAATTAATCTCTTTGAACTTGGGACCATCCAAGATCGTGACCCTGGCCGACCGTGGAGCGACCTTCCAGCACCCGAATGCTCCCTTGGCGGCAAACAATAGGGCCTTAAACATGACTTCCGGAGTTAATCCGGAGCGGTTCCCGGATCCAACAGGACTCCTGCGACTGACCGTTGACGGCGGATTCAGGCGGACACTGCCTCAAGTAACGTTATGCCTCCATCGGCTTGACAAATCGCCACTGATTTCGTATATTGATTCAGTAGTAAAAACATAACTATTACTTCGCATAATCATCTTGGTTGTAAGTCGTTGTTTATTTTCATTTCAGGAGGTGCAGCCGATGAATTCGACCATTGGATCAGCAGTAATTGCATTTATGATATTGGCATTGAACAGCCCGGCTCTCGGCCAAAGCGGTTGGGAGGATGACGGCAGTGTCGTCAGGCTGACAACCGACACGGACAAGGTGGGCATCGGGACGACGAACCCGGGCAGCTACAAGCTGGCCGTCAACGGCGACATCCGGGCCAAGGAGATCGTGGTGGAAATCGGCTGGTCCGATTTTGTCTTCGGCGATGACTACCGCCTAAAGCCCCTGGCTGAGGTGGAGCGGTACATCCAAGCCGAGGGACACCTGCCGGATATACCTCCCGCCGCCGAGGTTGAAGAAAACGGCGTGAGCCTGGGGGACATGCAGGCCCGGCTGCTGCAGAAGGTGGAGGAGTTGACGCTGTACATGATTGATCTGAAGAAAGAGAACGAGGCCCTGAATGAGCGGGTGGCGGAGCTGGAGAGGTAGGTTGGTTTATAATCAGATGAATCTGGCAGCATACATTTTAATTCGCTGATTTCCATCGAGGGGAGTATTACGATGCAAAAGATTCCATACTTAACGTTGTTACTGGGCTATGTTATTGCCTTTGCAGGCTGCAACGGCAATCCACCCCAGGAGGTTCCCGATGCTGACCTGGTGGGTACCCTGTGGACCCTGGAATCCATAGAAGTGCCGGGAGAGCCAGACATCCTGCCTGGCGCTACCAAAGTATATAATATCCAGTTCTATGAGGATTACAATCTTAAGGGGCAGGATGATTGCAATGCATACGTT
>JACZSB010000404.1 GCA_022574435.1 Fidelibacterota bacterium | reverse complement strand
CCGTAGCGACGGTAGCCTGCATAAATGCCAAATGGCCCTGTTTGGGACCGGGGTTACCAATGCAGTCTCCAACGGCATAGATATTTCGGTGTTTTGCCTCCTTTGCGAGCATATTTTTCATGTGCACCGGAACAAATCCACGTTCATCGATTAGACCGGAGTTTTGCATTGCCGGGATTCCGCGATAGGGCGGCACCAGTAGACACATATCAAAGGGCATGGTCTTGCCGTCTTTAAAGTAGAGCGTATTCTGGTCGAGTTTTATTAATAAAACCTCAAGGTGGACGTTAATTCCACGTTTTTTAAAATGCTCATCCAGGTATTTCCAGACCTCAGGACCTCCGGGAGGTAAAAGGTGTTTCTTATCGCTGATATAGTGGAGGGTCGTCTTATTTCGTACCCCTTTCTCACGCAAGAGGTGATCGAGGTCCATTAAAACCTCCATCGGCGGGCCGTCGCAGGGAGTGTACCCTGCGCCAACGCCGGCGAAGAATTCACCTTTCTCGAAATTAAGCAAGGCTTCTCTTGTTTCAATTATTCTCGCCGGATCACAAACAGAAAGGCTAAAGTCGCGTGAGCCAGGAAGCAGCTCGTATGCATGTCGTACCCCTGTAGCCAAGATGAGATAGTCAAATAGATAACGGTTGTTTTGGCAAATTACCTCGTTGCCATCCTGATTAATGGCCGTCATCGGATCACAGACGAACTCAATGCCCGTCTCTTTAAAATTATTCGACAGATCCATCGTGATCTTTTCTGGGTCGAGATTCTCAAAAATAACTCTGGGAAAAGAGGCCCGGAAAGTTGTGCGTGGTTTGTCTGAAATGATCAGTATTCGATGCTTGGTATCAAGAAGATGGCGCAAACTCCAGGCTGCCTTGATGCCCCCAAATGAGCCGCCAACGATTATAATTGTTTTTGACCTTGAATCCATGTCTCACTTTTTATGGTTTTAAATCTTGGCCTCTTTAGAATGAGGTTGTGTGTTCGCGGTCAAAGCACTGCGAGCTACTTGGGCTAAAAATTAAGAGACACTTTTCACGTTTCCAATGTTTTGCTGACGCCTAAAACGTATACCCACTTGCTTAGCCAATTTCATCGGTAAAATGTGGTTATTGGGGGATTGTCGGGGCCCGCGGAGCATGTTCACAACACGTGGGGCCAAGCACTTCTGAGATAAATAATGCCGACGAGAAACGAGTTTCCCATCTACATATTCTAATTTCGGGACGAAAGGATTTGAATCTGCGACCGCTGCTCCCAAAGCAGCTGCGCCACCGGACTGTGCCACGCCTTGGGACTGCCCGAGTTTCAAGTTCTAGCGCCCCCCCCAATGGCTCCAATGCATACTGAGCCGCCTGACGCAAGAGAGATGACACCAAGCCATTGCGCCAACGCTGCCCTCATTTCAAAAGTACCGGCCCGAATTCGGCCTTCTTAGGGGGCACTCCCTTTCAGGGTCTGTAGATAAGTGATCAAGTCCGCCATCTGCTGAAAGGTGAGGGTTTCGACGTAATCAGTTGGCATTTTGGAAAGTTCGCTGACCTCGACCCGGGTGACCCGCTCCTTGGGCAGGCGTTCGAGTCGCTCCGACGCCACCATGATTTCGACTACCGTATCGGTGTTTTTCCGCAGGAAACCCTCAACTGTCTCTTCGAAGGCAAACAGATCATCCTCTTCAGGCGCAAGATAGACCGTGGCGTATTGCCACTCCGGGCCGATTTCCGCGTTCGGATCCAGTAGCGACTCTGTCAGCCAAGTCCAGTTGCGGTAGGCCCCAATTTGGGTCAGATCCGGGCCAACGGAAACGGCTTTCTGGGCTCCCACGGTATGGCAGCTGTTGCACCCGGCCTCTTGGAACACCGCCTTCCCACGCTCGGGGTCACCGTGCCGAAAAGGATTCATGGCTGGCAAGGTCGCCAGTTTTTCTTTGTCGAGGTTAATCGACCAGGTATCGACCTCTCCGCCCTGACTCTGGAGATAGGCAATCACGGCGGTGAGCTCTTTCGCGCTCAGATCGATGGGGGGCTGATATACGGTCGCCATAGCATTGGTGTAGCCTTCCACGAGGTAGGCGTCTGGCTGCAGGAGCGACTGGATCAGGTATTCTGTCGCCGCGTCCAGGCCTAGCTTCTGAGCCTGGATGCGGGCCCGAAATCCGATATCGCTCAGATCGGGGCCGCGCAGTCCCTCGCCGCGCTCGCCCATTCGGTGGCATTGATAGCATTGGGCCTTGTCCCAGAACAGCGTCTCACCGGTTTTCACGATGGGGGGCAGTACCTTGACGGATGCTACTTTCCGCTTCTCCTCTTCCGTTAACTCAAAGGAGCCAGTAGTGGAGATTTTACCCTTCATCCCGCCGTGAATGGTGCAGTAAACCGTGAACAAGCCTTGCTCCTGGAAAGGTATCACGATCGATTCGCCCGGCAGAAGGTTGGTGGCCGGATATACCACCACGTTGGGATCGGCCGTACGGACGATGTAGACGTCGTGCTTGAACGGATCTTGGTTGATGAACGTCAGCGTATCGCCGGCCTGCACCAGGAGCCGGTCCGGGTTGAACTCGATATTGCGCAGTTTGACGATCTGGCCCGCCGCCAAATCCTGGGCCGAAGCTCGAAGCCCGAAGAATACCGGGAGTAGAAGAACCCCAACAGCGGGCAGGAAGTATCGAAGTAGAGTAAATAAAAACATATGTTACATCCGGCCCAGGTCCGGGAGTTCCCGTTTCCAGCGAGCTGAAAGGCGACTCAACATTGGCCGATCATCAAGGG
>JACZSB010000403.1 GCA_022574435.1 Fidelibacterota bacterium | reverse complement strand
ATAGATAAACAGGGCCGCAATCGCCGGGACGACCCCGATGCCCAACAGCGGAATCATAAAGCCGAGCATGGCGATGGAAGGGATGGTCTGCAGCACCCCGGTGAGCTGCAGCACGATCCGCGCCAGCCGGGGCCGGGGCACCATCATGATGCCCAGCGGCAGGGCGATTAAGGTGGCCAGCAGCAGGGACACCGAGGTCAGCAGCAGATGCCGGGCCGTCTGTCTGAGCAGGGGCGGCAGCAGCCTGGCGGAGCCGTCTAGCTGGCCTGCAGTCCTCTCGCGGATGAAATCGGCCACCACAGCTGGGTAGTCGTTGCCGGCCAGGGCGGCCCGGTGGTTCAGGGCCTGCATCTGGCCATTGGAGATAGCGCCGCTGAAGCGGTTGAGCACCGCCTCGAGTCGGGGATACCGGGCCAAGGTCGCCTGCCGGATCAGAGGCGCAGCGAGATACTCGGGAAAAAAGGCCCGGTCGTCGGTTAGCACCACCAGGCCGTAGCGGGCGATTTCGCCATCGGTGGCGTAAGCATCCATCACATCAATCTGCCCATTGTTCAGCGCCGCATAGGCCAGCACGTGCTGGATACCCCGGGCCTCGGCAAAGTTGAACCGGTAGGCGGCGGAGAGGCCGGGATAGCCGTCGTCCCGCTGCATAAACTCATGTGTGAAAGCGCCCCGGACCCCGGACCCCGGTCAACCGAGCCAGGTCGGAATAGCTCTGCAGGTTATGCTCCCGGGCGAACTCGGGACGCACCACCAGAGCCCAGGTGTTGTTAAAGCCCCACGGCTCCAGCCAGGTTAGGTTGTAGTTGCGCTGGAATTTCGCCCGCAGAGAATCGAGAGACTGGTCTGCCGCCTCCGTCGATTTCAGAATGGCCAGGGCGCCGGTACCGGTATACTCGGGGTAGAGGTCAATGGAGCCCTCCCGGATGGCCGAAAAGTTGGTAAAGGTACCCTGCATGCCGAAGCGACGTTTGACGTCGAGATCGGTTTCGGCTGTAATCAGCTGGGCCATCAGTTCGGCCAGCACGTAGGATTCGGTGAACGGCTTGCTGCCGATGGTGATGGTCTGGGCCTCTAGCGTGAGGGGCAGGAGCAGGCAACAGCAGAGTATCCAGCGATTCATCAGCGCCGGCCCATCAGCGCCGTACCTGGATCAGTTCCGCCGCCAGCAATTTCTGCAGGAAGGTCGATTCAGGATGATCAAGCAATTCGGCTGGACTGCCCACCTGCTCCAGGTGGCCCTCGGCCAGGGTTTTCTCGTGCATATGATCACGAAAGTGGTTGAAGTCGTCTAGTCTAGACAAGGGCGGCTCTCAATCCGGTTAGCAATAAGGTTTTACTGAGGTGCGAAAGTTGTGGGAAGTTCGGCCAATTTGGAAGAACATTCGAGTATCGATCATCAATGGAGGCTGGCTAACGATTATCGAATAGTAATTCGTTGAAACTGGCAGCCGGGCAGCGGGTTCATTTTTAAGCCTTATTTCCAGTTTAATACTTAATATATTTAAGCATACATTATCTTGCTCTATTAATATTATTAGTATATCCGTGAAATAACTAATATAATGCTTGCAGTACTTAATATCACCTTAATAATTTAATATCGTGTGTTGGTGGTATCCCACCGCAACAGAACAACACTATTCCATGAAAGGCGGGAGCTATGAGTCTTTATTTGAAAGAAATTGCCATAACAAATCCCGAAAGTGCCGGAATGGCAAACACCCTGGCAACCATCGCAACGGTGGTGCTAGCCCTGGCTTGCTCGCAGCTGAACGCTCAGGGCCAGCTGCTGATCTCGGGCTTTATCGATGGTAGCACAGCCCTACCGGTAGACGAAGGTACCAACCTGGGTTTCAGTTTTGACCAGCTGGAGATCGACTTGGAAAAGGAACTGTCTGAAACGGTTTCTCTCCGGGCGGACATCGACTTCATGGTGGATATGGTCGCCGTGGAGCAGGCCTACGTCAGCTTCAAGCCTATAAAATTTGGGGAACTGATCGCGCCGGTCATCACTTTTGGCAAATTCAACGCCCCCATCGGTTACGAATTGCTCGACGCCCCTGATATGTATCAATTTTCCCATTCGTTGGTTTTCGATAACGCCCTGCCCACCAACCTGACGGGCTTTTCCATTTCCCAGGATCTGGGCGCCGGGCTGGACCTGGTGGCCTACATCGCCAATGGTTGGTATCTATCCGATGGCAGTGACGTGAACTTTGCCGATGACAGCCTGATGATCTTTGGTGGCCGGCTGGGATATGGCGGTGTGGAGGGCCTTGGTCTGGGAGTCAGCGCCATCCAGAACGATGCCCAGGACATGATTATCGACTTAGACGGTGAAGTGACCATGGTTCCCAACCTGATCCTGGGATTCGAATTCAATACCGGTGGCAAGGATGATACCGGTGATAATATTAGCGGCTGGCTGGTGATGGCCAACTATGCTTTCCCGTCCTTTGCGATCACTTTCCGGCAGGACGCCTGGGGAGCAGCCAGTTCAACCACTATTTCGCCATCTTACGGCATCGCGGACGGCGCCGGGATGCTTTTTGAGTACAGACTTGATAGTGGTACATTTGATGAGGACGGTGTCTATCACAAAGGTAAAAACACCTCCGCCGCCATCGAGTTCACTTTCACGTTTTAGGGGCAATACAGGCGGAATCGACAATAGGCGCCGTGGTCTGCACCCAGGCGGTTTCGGCGCTACCCTGGACCTGGCTGACCTAAATTCGCCGGCAGCATTTAACCTTTGCCAAAGAGTCAATGCCCC
>JACZSB010000402.1 GCA_022574435.1 Fidelibacterota bacterium | reverse complement strand
GTTGGCTGGCGGCAGCGTTGATAGCTGGAATAACTTTCGGTGGCCTGCTGGGGGAGATACCGTTTGATAATCCGCCTCTAACCGCCATTCTGTGCGGCACAGCGGCCGTGCTGGGGCACACCTTCACCATCTTCGCCGGCTTCAGGGGCGGCAAAGGTGTGGGCGCGCTGGCGGGGATGCTGATCCATCTGTTCCCGGTGGCCGTCCTGTTGGGGCTGGCGGTATGGATATTGGTACTGATAACCACCGGCTACGTGGGGCTGGGCTCGGTAGCGGCCGTGTCCCTCTTCCCCCTGATCACCTACCTGCGCTATGGCACCCTCGATTCCACCCTGGGCTATTTCAGCCTCGTCATCACCCTGTTCATCTGGTTCACCCACCGCGGCAATCTGGCCCGCCTCCTGGCCGGCACGGAGAACCGCTTCGAAAAGGCTATGATCCTAAGGCGGCGGTAGTGTTGCCCAACATCGGCCAATCGCTGGAGCGCCTATAGTCAATAATTGTTGTGGCGTGAGACTTCCTCTCCGCTAGCGACCCGCCAGTAAACCTGACGTCACAGTTGACATATTATACCTAAAGGGTATAAATTATATACCGATTTGGGGTTTGAGTTCGATGATCGTAAAAGTCTGCGCAATAAGCAGAAACACGGCATTGACTTTAACCAGGCTCGGGCACTATCGGACGACCCGGACCTGATCGAGATACCGGCCCGCACCGACGACGAGCCCCGTTATCTTGTTATCGGCAAGATCACTGGCCGGCATTGGTCGGGAATCATCACTTACCGTGGCGACCGAATCCGGATCATCTCGATGCGGCGCTCACGACCAGAGGAGATTGCATTATATGAAGGCTACGGAACTGGATAGAAAATTTGACGACGGCGAGGATATCACCTCGCACCTGGACCTATCCCGGGCTCGCCGCCCTGATCTGCGGCCCAAACGGGTGAACGTGGATTTCCCTCTCTGGATGGTCCAAAACCTGGACCGGGAAGCCAAACGACTAGGGGTGGCCCGCCAGGCGCTGATCAAACTGTGGGTAGCCGAGCGGCTGGAGCAGCTAAGGGGGTGAGATTGCGCCCCAGCGGCGATCTCGCCACGGTCACCGCCACTCCATAATATCCCGGGAAGGCCTATGATCGGGCAAAGTCCAGGAGTGGCATGAAATCCTGCTGGTCCGCCCGCCGTAATGCCTCCAGATATCTGGGGCGGATCACACCAGCCACTACTAAGTCCATTCCCGCCCCCCATGTGAATCTAGGCCGATCCATTTGAACCAGCAACAAATCCGTCATCAAGCGGGCATGACGGCCGTTGCCATTTGGAAAGGGATGTATCCAAGTCAGGCGCTGATGGAAGCGTGCCGCGATCTCATCCGGCGGGTAGGTCTCCTGTACTAACCAGTATTTGGTATCATCATTTAGCCCCTGTAATTGTGTCGGTACATGTGTCGAATCGACATCGCCGATGTTTTTGTTGCTGCTACGGAAGTTGCCCGCCCAACGCCACACTTCACCGAACATCCTCCGGTGGAGACCGTGCATGAAGTCAAGCGATAGCAAATCGGTGCGCCGCCGGGAAAAGGCCCAGCGCTCCGCTTCGATAATGTTGCTCTGTTCCAATCGGTTCAGCTGTCCCCGGTTCGCAACATAGGGAATCAGGTCATCCCCTTCCTCAGCTGTTAAGGGAGTGCTGCCGGGCGATCCGGCCGGTTCAACCATCGTCCTCCTCCCACAGGTTCCGCGGAAATCGGATCAGTATGGCCCTGGTTTCATTGTCGATCTGCGCCTGTAAAGTAGCTTGGTCCGGGGCCTGGTCCTCCAGCGCCATGGAATGGGCAATGTAGCGCACCCGCCTTTCCGCCAGATCGCGGGCTCGGGCAGTAACCTCGTCTGTCAGGCTTGTATTTGGAACCAGCGCATACACCAGCCGGCAATTCAGGGCCTCGGCCACGCGGCGGAGATTGGCCAGGGTGAGGCCGCCGGAAATCTCGTTGGCTTCCAGCGAGTGCAGGGACGGTGGCGAAATGCCCAGCCGCCGGGCCAGTTGCCGGCCGCTCATGCGCAGCGTGGTACGGATCGTCTTTAGCCACCCTTCCCGTGGGAGTGGTATTTCCGTCAGCGGTTGGAACCGGGCCAGGATCCTGTCCAGTTGCTCTATGGTTTGCAGTCTAGAAGTCGTATCCATGCTCATCCTCAGAAAATCACTTCCATAAATTAGGACCAATTCTAATTAATGCACAAGTACAATTATGGTATATTCTAATTATATCATTTAAATATTAGAATACAGTCACAAGAACGGTATCTACGCGCTGCAAGAGCAGCTTACATTTGGTCTTTCCCCTCAATTTTAAGCCTGCCCCGCAGAAAGCGGGGAGAGGGGACTTCACGTAGTGAATGGGGTGAGTTCGCTTCTCCGCCAGGCCCTGATCAAACTGTGGGTCGCCGAGTGCCTGGATCAGCTGCGGGGGTGAATTCGCTTCGATCTTCGGGTGGGTCTGGTGAGGTGGCAATAACTCACATCGGTCGTTGGCGCTCCCCCTTCTCTTGAAATATCGCTCCACCTCCCCATGCAGCGTACAATAAGGTGGGGTTGTCGAAAACCTAACGAAATTTCACCCATGTCCTGATAATAAACTGTTACTTATATTTTCGGATCGGACCTACCAGCTGGTGGATTGTGCGGGTTCAACCAAGAGAGGAGAGGCCTCGTCCTGTAGGTCGCGTCAGTGGTAATTCAGCTATTCGTTGCGCCGAGTAACCGTCTAAGTAGGGACCTT
>JACZSB010000401.1 GCA_022574435.1 Fidelibacterota bacterium | reverse complement strand
CCCCTGGACCGGATTCCCCACCACCCTATTGTGGGGGACATCGCCCAATCCTTTTCCTTCCGGCCCGACGGTTCCGGCATGACCATGGTGGGGTTTGGCGAAGACGAGGTGGAAGTGGATAGCTACAACCAGGGTGTGGATATGGAAGCCGTGGCGGTCAATCTGGCCAAGCTGGCCCGAAGGATGCCGCCCATGGCCGATTCCTATTTCCGGGGCGGTTGGAGCGGCCTGTTCACCGTCACTCCCGACTGGCATCCCATCCTGGACCGGGTGCCGGGTATTCAAGGCCTCTACTGCGCCGTGGGATTCAGCGGCCACGGGTTCAAGCTCTCGCCGATGATCGGCCTGACGATGGCCGAGCTCATCGTCCAGGGAGAGGCTTCCACCATCGACATCCGCCCCCTGAGGTTCCAACGGTTCGAGCAGGGAGACCTCCTGACCTCCAGCTACCGCTACCGTGTGCTGGCCTGAATGCCCGCCTGATTGTTCGGGATGGAAGGCTTGACCACGAAAGGTCTGCTGATCGTTAGTCCCGGCTGGCTGGCCAGGTTAAACCTGGTGTGGGCTCAGGAAGTGCTGGCGTTGGGCACGGCCGGCTATCGTTACGATCCCCAGGCGGCCGATTTCGGGCGCTTTGGTGGCAGCGCCTCCCTCCGCGGCTACCGGGAAGATCAGTTCGCGGCAGTTTGGGGAGTAGTATCGCGCAGCGAGTTGCGCTACCGGTCCGGGCCCACATCCCGGCTGCACCTGTTCGTCGATAGCGCCCGGCTGGCCGGCCTGGATCCCCTGCTGGCGGCCGGGGCCGGGCTGGTGGTGTCCGCCGGGGGCAATCTGATCCAGGTGGACTTCGCCTGGACCCGGCACGACCGCTGGCAGGAAGGCAAAGTGCATTTCAGGCTCACTAATCCCTTTGGCCAGGGGCTGGCGGGGCTATGAAGGACCTGATAATATCCTACCTAAAAGGCCGGGCCGAACGGGGCGCCTCGATCAAAGGGCTGGCCCGCCACCTACGGTTGCGCGGCAAGCAGCAGTCACAATTGCGCGCCGAAGTAAAGCGCCTGATTGCCACCGGACAACTGGTGGAAGACTCCCGCCATAGGGTCGCCTATGCCGGTGGGCAAAGCGCCGGTTCAGGTAAGGCGGCCAGCCGGGGGAAGCAGGTTGAGGGCCGCATATCGGTTACTCGCGGAGGATACGGTTTTGTGGCGGTCGAGGGTATGGACGACATCTTCGTCGCCCGTCATGACCTGCGCAGTGCGGCCTATGGCGACCTGGTGAAAGTGCAGCTGCTGGGGCGACGGCCGCGCGGTCCGGCGGGTAAGGTGCTCCAGGTGTTGGAGCGCGGGCGCAACTCGTTGGTGGGCACCGTGACGGCCGTACCAGGGGGATTCGAGCTGGTGTTCCCCGAGCCGCTGGCCAACCGGGCGGTGCGGCTCAATAAGGCTACGGTTAGCAAGAAGGATGTGGGGTCGCTGGTGTATGCCCAGGTGACCGATTGGGGCGACAGTTCCACGGCTATCCGGGCGGACGTGCTGGAGGTGATCGGACCGGCCAATGATCCCCTCTCGGATTTCAAACTGGTCCTGCGGCAACATGATCTGGATGAGGCCTTTCCCGCCCAGGTGGAAGCTGAAGCCGCCCGGCAAGCTGGGGCGGTCAAGGTGGATTCCTCCCATGGTCGCCGGGACTTGCGCTCCTGGACGGTGATCACCATCGATCCCGACAGCGCCAAGGACTTCGACGACGCCCTTTCGCTCCAGCAGCGGCCGGACGGCAGTTGGCTGCTGGGGGTGCATATCGCCGACGTGACCTTATACGTTACCCCCGGGAGCCACATCGACAGCGAGGCCCGCGCTCGGGGGAACTCGGTCTATTTCACCGAGGGGGTGGTGCCCATGTTGCCGCACCAACTCTCCAGCGACCTGTGCTCGCTGCGACCCGGCGTGGACCGGCCGGCGGTCTCGGCCTTGATCGAGCTCACCGGCGATGGGGAGGTACTCGGGGTGGAGTTCGCCCGCACCCTGATACACAACCGGCGCCGCTTTACCTACCAGGAAGCCCATGCGATCCTGGAGCAGGGGACTGGCAAGTGGTTCGGCCTGCTGGGATCGCTCAGGAAGCTGACCAGGGCCCTGTTTGACCGGCGGATATCGGCCGGCAGCATCGATTTCGACATCCCCGAGCCGCTCATCGAGCTCGATCCGGCCGGGGTGCCCCACACTATCCGGCCCTCGCAGCGCCTGGACAGCCATCGATTGGTGGAGGAATGCATGTTATTGGCCAATCGGCTGGTGGCCGAAAGGGTGCCCGGTGGCAAACCGCGCAAACCTTTCATCTACCGGGTGCACGACGAACCGGGCCGGGAGCAGATCCAGAAGTTGGCCCTGCTTCTACGGAGGCTCCAACTGCCCATTCTACCGGCCGGTGAGATCACTAGTGCCCGGGTGCGCGACCTGTTGGCGGCCATGGAGGACTCGCCCTACCGGGACCTGATAGAAACCATCACCCTGCGGAGCATGGCTAAGGCCGCTTATTCCGCCAACAACATTGGCCATTTCGGCCTGGCGTTTGAGCACTATACCCATTTCACCTCGCCGATTCGGCGCTATGCCGACCTGGTGGTTCACCGCCTGCTGGTGCAGCAGCTAAAAGGCTCAGGCTCGCCGCCGGCCTACTCTGAAGAGGCCCTGGCAAAGGTGGCCGCCAACTGCTCGGAACGGGAGCAAATGGCATTGAAAGCCGAGCGGACCTACCGGCGCCTGAAGGAATTGCGCTTCCTGGCTACCCCGATC